>CAZFPV010000229.1:0-4172 GCA_964521155.1 uncultured Desulfobulbus sp.
CATCCTGAAGGTCGCCCGACCTTTCATTCCTTTCACCCCTATCCTATTGTTTTCGTATTGATCATGAATGTTCCTCTGCTTGATTTGAAACCGCAGCTTACTCGTCTTCGCCCGCAGATTCTGGAGGCGGTCACCCGGGTCATCGATTCTACCGGCTACATCCTTGGCCGCGAGGTCGCGGAGCTGGAAGACAAAATCGCCGCCTATTGTGGCGCCAGCCACGGCATTGGCGTCTCCAGCGGCACTGACGCCCTGCTGGCGGCCCTGATGTCGCTGAACATTGGGCCCGGTGATCTGGTCCTGACCACGCCCTACACCTTTTTCGCTACCATGGGCACGGTGTTACGGGTTGGCGCTCGGCCGCTCTTTGTCGATGTCGAGCCCGCCAGCCTGAATATCGATCCGGAGCGCATGGCCGAGGCCCTGGCCCAGGACCGCAAATCGGGCGCTCGCATCAAGGCAATCATGCCGGTGCACCTCTACGGTCAGTGCGCCGACATGGGCCGCATCCACCAGCTGGCGCGGGAATACAACCTGCCGGTGATAGAGGACGCAGCCCAGGCCATCGGCGCCGAATATCCTTTTGTTGAAGACGAAACGATCGTCTGGCGGCGGGCCGGAGCCATGGGGCTTGCCGGCTGTTTTTCCTTCTTTCCCAGCAAGAATCTGGGCGGCATCGGCGATGGCGGCATGATCACCACCTCGGACGCAGGCTTTGCCGCTATTCTCCGCTCCAACCGCAACCACGGAGCCGAACCCAAATACTTTCACAGCCGGGTGGGCGGCAACTTCCGCCTCGATCCCATCCAGGCGGCGGTGCTGGCGGTCAAACTCGACTATCTCGAAGAGTGGCATGCGGCCAGGCGAAGGAACGCGGCCATGTATCGGCAGCTTTTCCAGGAAGCCGGGCTGGCCGGCAGTCCGGTGACTCTGCCCACGGCGGTCCATGCCGGCGTCGAAGGAGCTGAGCGGCACAACCACCACATCTACAATCAGTTCGTTATTCTCGTGCCGCGCCGCGATGCCCTGCGCCAGCATATGCAGGACCATAACATCGGCTGCGAAATTTACTACCCGCTCTGTCTGCATCAACAGGAGTGCCTGCAGGACGACACATACAAGCGTCAGCGTTTTCCCGTGGCCGAGCATGCGGCGGCCAACTCTCTGGCGCTGCCGATCTATCCGGAACTGAGCCAGGATCAACTGGAATTCGTGGTCGAGACAATCCGGCAGTTCTTCACAACGGTCTGATTCTCCAGGCCAGCCGGGACCCTTGTCGCGCTGGCGAAAGGCAGGAATTTTTCCGTCTGAAACGGACAACACACACAGAACAAGCAACATTCACCGTGCGCCTGCGGCCTGCAGAGCGCACGGTTTGTATATCAGGAGGAACAAACATGGTTGAGCGCATCCCCATGTCCGTGACCGGGCATCAGCATCTTCGCGACGAACTGGAACGGCTCGAACGGGTGGAGCGGCACGAAATCGTCCGGGCTATCGAGGTCGCGCGGGCGCACGGCGATCTCAGCGAGAATGCTGAATATCACGCCGCCAAGGAGCGGCAGAGTCATGTTGAGGGGCGGATTCTGGAGTTGAAGGACAAACTCGGGCGGGCGGAGATCATTGATTGTTCCAAGGTCGCGACCCGGCGCTGCGTCTTTGGTACGGTGGTTACTCTGATGGACCTGACCACCGAGGTGGAGGTGACCTATCAGTTGCTCGGACCCGAAGAGGCGGACGTGAAAAAAGGTTCGATCTCGGTGTTCTCGCCCCTGGGCAGAGCGCTCCTGGGCAAGGAGGCTGGGGACGAGGTGGTGGCCAAGGCGCCGGGAGGTGTGCGGGAATATGAAGTGATCAATATTGAAGCCGCCGAGATGCGATAAGGCCGGCGTTGCCCATACGCCGTCGGCTGTCCGCCGGCGGCGTTGACTTGTACTTGTGCGTCATCGGCCACACGCTCGGGCGGCCGTCAAACAGGAATGAGCACCGTCTCAGGCTGCCTGCGGCAGCAACCCTTCCAGGTAGGTTGCAGTGATCATCCGGCTCGCCTCCTCCATGGTGAAGGGGTGTTCCTTGCCCAGGTTGCAGATGCGCGAAACCTCGTCCAAGGCGCCGAAGATGATCTGCTTGGCGATCTCCGGGTGAATATCCTGGCGAAAGACTCCGGCCTGTTGCCCCCGCTCGATGATGGAGGCGATGAGGTCGAGGTATTCGCTAAACTTGTTTTTGCGATAATCGCGTATCAGTTTGCTGGTCTGGCGCAACTCGATGTGGATCACCTCGGCCAGGTTCCGGTTTTTTCGCATTTCTTCGAGATGATTGGCGATGAAGATCTCCAGCATTCGCTTGGGACTGTCCTCTTTTGCCAGCAAGGCGGTGACCTGTTCGATCAGTCGGCCGATCTCCTCTTCGAAAACTGAAAGTAATATATCGAATTTATTGTTGAAATAGAGATAAATGGTGCCGTCGGCGACCTTCGCCTCCTTGGCAATGTCAGAAATCCTGGCATTGAAAAAGCCTTTCTTGGCGAACACCTTGGTGGCAGCGCGAATGATCTTGCGATGCTTATCCGGAGATTTCATTAAATATGTTTAAACAGGGAGTTGCTAAAAAAAATGAATGAATCCTCATTTTTATAACCTACCAGTTTGGTCAGCCCGGTGTCAAGAAAAATGCAGGAAAAGAGGCGGGAAACAAGGCGTGGAACATCTGGAAAAATTTGCTTTTTCGGCAAAATACGGAACTCGCTTGATTTTTCTGGACGGGGATGCTGGAGATTTATTAGAAAGACAGGCTGATGGGTTCATCTGAACGTTTACTTCTAGGGAGAGAGGGTGGCGATGAAAATTCTGGTCATTGGTGGCGGTGGTCGCGAACATGCGCTCGTCTGGAAGCTCAAGCAGTCCCCGAGAGAACCAAAAGTGTTTTGTGCGCCAGGAAATGCCGGCATTGGCGCCTTGGCTGATTGCGTCGACATCGCCGCTGGCGACATCGATGGCCTGCTCGCCTTTGCCCTCCGGGAGCAGATCGACCTGACCATCGTCGGCCCCGAGGAGCCGCTGACCAAAGGGATCGTCGATGTGTTCCGCGATCATGGCCTGCGCATCTTCGGACCGGACAGCAAGGGCGCGATCCTCGAGGGCAGCAAGGCCTTCACCAAGGATTTCCTCAGCAAATACAAGATTCCCAGTGCCCGCTACCGGTCGTTTGGCAAGCGGGGCGAGGCCAAGAAATTCCTCAAGTCCATCGGCGTGCCCTGCGTGGTAAAGGCGGACGGGCTGGCTGCCGGCAAGGGCGTCATCATCGCCCACACCCTGGCCGAGGCCGAGGAAGCCGTGGACCTGATCATGAAGGACAAAGCCTTTGGCGAGGCAGGCAACCGGGTGGTGATCGAAGAGTTTCTCCAGGGCGAGGAGGCCTCGTTCATCGCCTTCACCGATGGCGTCACCGTGCTGCCGCTGCCGTCCTCCCAGGACCACAAGGCTGTCGGCGAGGGCGACCAGGGGCCGAACACCGGCGGCATGGGGGCCTATTCGCCTGCCCCGGTGATGACCGAGGCCCTGACCAAACGGGTCATGGAGGAAGTCATGCTGCCCACGGTTCAGGGCATGGCTGCCGAGGGGCGGCCGTACAAGGGCATGCTTTATGCCGGCCTGATGATCGACGGCGACCGGCTCAATGTCCTGGAGTTCAACTGCCGTTTCGGCGACCCGGAGTGCCAGCCGCTGTTGATGCGGTTGCGCGGCGACCTGATCGATGTGCTCCAGGCCTGTATTGACGAGCGACTCGATACGGTTGCACTCGACATCGACCCCAGGCCAACGGTTTGTGTGGTCCTGGCCTCGGGAGGGTATCCCGGTTCGTACGAAACCGGCAAGGTGATAAAAGGTCTGCGTAAGGCTGGCAAGGTCGAGGGCGTCGAGGTCTTTCACGCCGGCACCGCCAGGAAGGATGGGGAAACCGTCACCAATGGCGGCCGGGTGCTGGGTGTGACCGCCATCGGCAAGGACATCAGGGAGGCCATCGACCGGGCCTACAAGGCGGCCAAGGAGATCAAGTGGCAGGGTTGTCAATACCGCCGCGACATCGGTCACCGCGCCCTGGCCCGACTGGGCGGCAAGGCAAAGCCCGTGGTCGGCATCGTCATGGGCAGCGACTCTGATCTGCCGGTG
>CAZFPV010000230.1:0-4165 GCA_964521155.1 uncultured Desulfobulbus sp.
GGCCAGGAGAAGAGGAATCTGGAGATCTGGGGCTATCCCTACGTGTTTGAGCAGTATCGCTGTCACTTCACCCTGACCAACCGCCTGGCCGAGGGTCGAGGCAAGGAGGTTGTTCACGCCGCCCTTACCGAGTTTTTCGGCCCCCTGCCGGTCGAGTCGCCGCCAGTCGACAGCCTCAGTCTCTTCATCGAGCCGACCCAGGACGAACCCATGCGCTGCGTCCACCGGTTCCCTTTTGCCTCCACCCTCCCCGGACAGGAGAATGCCTCTGCCCATGACCTGCATCGCCCAGCCCAAGACCTTCATCCTGGATACCAACGTCATCCTGCATGACTCGACCTGCATCAACAACTTCCAGGAGCACGACATCGTCATCCCCATCACCGTGCTCGAGGAACTCGATCAGTTCAAAAAGGGGAGCCTGTCGATCAACTTTCATGCCCGCGAGTTTGTCCGCACCTTGGACACGCTGAGCGCGAGCAAGCTCTTCAATGGCGGGGTGCGCATCGGCCCGGACAAGGGCAGGGTCACAATCAAGCTCGAGCAGGCCCTGCATGAGGATCTGCGCCAGCATTTCCCGGCAGCATCCAAACCCGATCACCAGATCCTCAACATCGGCTACCACCTGGCCCGAGAGCATCCAGACCGCCGCACCATTCTCGTGACCAAGGACGTCAACCTGCGCATGAAGGCCAAGGCCGTGGGACTGATGGCCGAGGACTACACCACCGACCACGTCAAGGACCTGGGCAAGCTCTATACCGGCAGCCGCTGCGTCGAGGGCGCCGAAACCGGGCTGATCGAGGACCTGCACCGCGAGGGTCAGGGGGTAGACCCGGCGCCGCTTTGCATCGTCCCCGAACCGGCGGCCAACGAGTACCTGATCGTGCGCAACGGCAAGAAATCGGTGCTGGCCTGCTACTCGGCCCGCAACCGGACCATCGCCAAGATCAACCGCCGCACCGTCTACGGCATCACCCCCCGCAACGCCGAGCAGAGCTTTGCCGTCCACGCCCTCTGCACACCGGAGATTCCCCTGGTCTCGATCACCGGCAAGGCCGGCACCGGCAAGACCCTGCTGGCGCTGGCCGCGGCCCTGGAACAACGCGCCCAGTATCGCCAGATCATGCTCGCCCGGCCCATCGTGCCGCTGTCCAACAAGGACATCGGCTACCTGCCCGGCGACATCCAGTCCAAGATCGGGCCATACATGCAGCCGCTCTACGACAATTTGGCCGTGATCCGCAGTCAGTTCCCGGACCAGAGCGAGGCCAGCCAGCTGATCGGCCGCCTGCTCGACGAGCGCAAGCTGATCATCGAGCCGCTAGCCTATATCCGCGGCCGCAGCCTGGTGAAGATGTACATGATCGTGGACGAGGCCCAGAACCTGACCCCGCACGAGGTCAAGACCATCATCACCCGGGCCGGAGAGCAGACCAAGGTGGTGTTCACCGGCGACATCCACCAGATCGACCACCCTTACCTGGACAGTCAGTCCAACGGCCTCAGCCACCTGATCGAAACAATGCAGGGGCAGCCGCTGTATGCCCACGTCAACCTGGAAAAGGGCGAGCGCTCCGAACTGGCCATGCTCGCAAGCGACCTGCTATGAATCTATCTCACCCATACCTTGCCAGCCCCTTGCGGGCCATCGTCCCGCTTGCCCTGGCGTTGCTGCTGCTTGCCGCCTTTGGCAACGCCTCCCAAGTCTTTCGGTACCGCGAACAGACCGGCCGCGAGGTCACCACCTACCTGTGGCGGGTCGAACCCGAATCACGGAGCTACACCGTCATTCACCAGCAGGGAGAGGAGACCTTCCGCAGCCGCTGCACCGAGGACGGCGCCACCGTGCACTGGCGCTACACCCGTCCGCCGGACACCGATGTGCAGGCCGAGCGGTCGGGCGACCGGATTCTGCTCAGTGGCCGGCTGGCGGGCGAGCCGGTCGAGCGCGAGGTGGCCATAGACGCGCGTCCCTGGTTCCAGCCGCTGTCGTTCTCGCTGCAGCGGATGCTGACCCGGAATCTGGACCGGGCCTCCTTCTGGACCATCCGGCCGGATACCCTGGATGTGCTGGCAATGCAGGCGGAGCGGGAGGGCAGCGAAACGATCGGCGAGGCCGGGGCAGCGCTCGTTGCCGAGCGTGTGAGCATCCGCCTGGACGGCCTGCTGGCTGGGCTGTGGCGGGCGGATTACTGGTTCAGGCAGGGCGACCGGCTCTTTGTCCAGTACCGGGGCGCCCACGGCCCTCCCGGTACAGCGGAGACCGTGGTCCGATTGATGCAGTAAGGGAGGGCCGCCCGTTACGGATTGACGGCCAGGTTGTCGAGGAACTGGCGGGTGCAGGCCTCCCAGGAGTAGCCGGCGGCAGCTTCGCGGCAGGAGGCGGGCGAGACGGCCAGCGCCCGCAGGGCCGCGGCCCTGAGGTCGGTGTCCAGGCTGCCGTTGACGCCCTCGCGCACCAGGTATTTTGGGCCGGTCACGGGAAAGGCGGCCACCGGCACGCCGCAGGCCATGGCCTCGAGCAGGACCACGCCAAAGGTGTCGGTCAGGCTGGGGAAGACCATGACGTCGGCCGCGGCCAGATGGGCGGCCAGGTCCTCGCCCCGCTTGGCGCCGGTGAAGCGAACGTGAGGATACTGGCGGCGCAGGGTTGCCAGCGCCGGGCCGTCGCCGATCACCCACTTTTCACCGGGCAGATCGAGGTCGAGAAAGGCGGGCAGGTTCTTTTCCACCGCCACCCTGCCGACAGCAACGAAGATCGGCTCGGATCCGGTGCGCGGTGTGCGGCGGGGCCGGAACATATCAATGTCCACCCCCCGCGACCAGGGCGCCAGGTGGGTGAAGTCGCGATCCGCGAGTTCGTCGAGAATGGTGGGCGCGGCCATGGTGCGGGCGGCGGCGCGGTGAAAGCCGCGGATCAAGGAGTAGCTCATGGCCAGCGGCACAGGCGCCCGCATGCGGACGTATTCGGGGAAGCGGGTGTGGTAGGAGGTGGTGAAGGCCAAACCCATGCTCCGGCAGGCGGATCGGGTCATCCAGCCGAGAGGGCCCTCGGTGGCAACGTGCACCGCTGCCGCGCCGAAATCGCGCAGCATCCGGCCGATGGTCGAGGGCGTCACCATGGACAGCCGGATCTCCGGGTAGGTGGGGCAGGGAAAGGAGGCGAATCGATCAGGGGTAAGCATCAGCACCTCGTGCCCCCATCGTTCCAGGGTGGCCGCGGTGCGGCTCAGAGTGGTGACAACGCCGTTAATTTGGGGATGCCAGGCATCGGTTGCGATACAGATCTTCATAGGCTCTGATCCGGACGGCCTCCTGCAGGGGTTGCTGGTTGCGCCACTCGATGATGCCCAGGCGGCCGGCGTGGTTTTCCGCCAGGGCGGTGCAGCTCTCGACCCAGTCGCCGGTGTTGGTGTAGAGCACCGAGCCGATCTCGCGGATGCCGGCGCGGTGGATGTGACCGCAGATCAGGCCGTCGACCTTGCTGCCTTCTGCCTCGTTCGCCACCACCTCTTCAAAGCGGCCCATGTAGTTGACCACGATCTTGATCTGGTGCTTGAGCCAGGAGGAGACCGAGCGGTACTCGCGGCCGACCGAGCGCCGTCCGAAGTTGAACCAGCGGTTGAGCATCAGCACCGCCTCGTAGAGTGTGCTGCCGATGGAGGCCAACCAGGGGATGCGCTGGACCACCGGGTCGAACTTGTCGCCGTGCAGCACCAGATAGCGGCGGCCGTCGGCGGTCTCGTGGACGATGCTGTTTTCGATGCGGATGTTGCGGATCAGGCCGCCGTTGAACCGTCGCAGCATGTGATCGTGATTGCCGGGGATATAGAAGACCCGGGTGCCGTTGGCGGCCTTGTCGAGGATGGCCTGGACGATGCGGTCGTTGATCGGCGGCCAGTGCCAGCCCTTGCGGGCCTGGACGAGATCGAAGATGTCGCCCACCAGATAGAGGAACTCGGATTCGGTCTGGAGCAGGAAATCAAGCAGCTTCTCGCTCTGCAGGTTCCGGGTGCCCAGGTGCAGGTCGGAAATCCAGATGGAGCGGAAATGAAGGTTCGGCATGGGGTCCCTCCTTGGGGAATGCGCCGTGGGGTGAGCGGGTCGGCCGCGGAACAGGCCATCCGGCCTTGCCCGCGGCGCCTCCGTTGTCTGTTGCAAC
>CAZFPV010000231.1:0-4152 GCA_964521155.1 uncultured Desulfobulbus sp.
CTCCCCTCCCCCTTCATAGCAGAAAGCGGCTCAAGCGGCAACCGGCGCCGCCATGGACATGTACGGCGCCGGTCAGGCGGCTGTCAGACCTTGAAGTGGCGTACCAGTTCTTTCAGTTGCTCGGCCATGCGGGTGAGTTCGTCGGCGTTGGCCTTCATGGTGATGCTGCCCCGCGAGATAGAATCGGCCGACTGGCTCACCTCGGCAATGTCCTGGGCCACGGCACTGGACACCGTTGATACCTGGGCAACGTTTTCAGTGACCTCCTGGATGCCGATGGAGGCCTGGCTGATGTTGTCGGCGATCTCGCTGGTGGTAGCCGACTGCTCGTCCACGGCGGTGACGATTGAACCGACAATGCTGTTCACCTCGTCGATGACCTGGGAGATCTGGCCAATCTGGGCCACCGTCGCCTCGGTGGATTTCTGCATCGACTCGATCCGATTTTTGATCTCATCGGTGGCGTTCGCGGTCTGCCGGGCGAGTTCCTTGATCTCGTTGGCCACCACCGCAAACCCCTTGCCGGCCTCGCCGGCCCGGGCCGCCTCGATGGTCGCGTTCAGAGCCAGCAGGTTGGTCTGCTCGGAAATTTCGTTGATCGCCTCGGTGACCTTGCCGATCTCCTGAGCGGCGCGGCCGAGCTCATCCACTCGCTCCGAAGCCGAACCAGCCTCCCGCACCGCAGCCTTGGTTATCTCCTGGGCCTTCTCGGTCGACTTGACAATGTTGGCAATGGTCGAGGTCATCTCTTCCGTGGCTGTAGACACCATGGCGATGTTGGTCGCGGCCTGCTCGGTGGCGGCAGCCACGGTGGACATATTGGCGCTCATTTCCTCGGCTGCCGCGGCCACGGAGATGGTCCGCGAGGCGGTGTCGCCGGAGGAGGCGGCAAATTGATCGGCCGAGGCCCCGAGCGCTCCGGAGGAGGCGTGCAGCGCGTCGCCGGTGTGGGAGATGTTCCGGATCATGGCGTTGAGCTTGCCCGTCATGCCGCTAAGCAGGGTGACCATGTTGCCGATTTCATCGTTGTTGCGGGCGTTCAGACTGCCGCTCAGATCGCCGGAGGCAATGTGCTCGATAAACCGGTCCGCCTCGCGCAGTGGCCGGACAATACCAGATTGAACCAGGTAAACGCAGACGGCGGCCACGGAGGCCAGGGTGCCAATCATGGACAGGATCACATTCCAGCGCGCCCGGGCCACAGCGGCGTTGGCCTCGTCCAGCGAACTGATGATCTCAAAGGCGCCGTGGATCTCGCCCTCGCGCCATCCCTCCTTGACGCCGCCAACCACGTCCTTACCGCCCACGGGATCACCATGACAGTAGAGGCATTCGGCCGTGAGTCGCACAGGCTTGAAGTAGCGGATCTGGTTCGGCTCGATGATTACTTTTTCGCTCAGGTTCTTGCTGGTCAGTTCGTTAAGCACGTCCTTTTCCAGCTCGGTGGGGGCATTGTTCGGATTGCGCGGCATCAGCTTCGGCGCGCGGAAGGTATACCCAGCCTCCTTGGCCTTGGCCGAGGCCACCTGCATGGCGGTGACCACGGGCACCGCTTCGAGGATATTCTCGGCGGTCAGTTGGTCAAAGGGCTTGAGCACTCCGCTTTGCAGCTTTTTGGCCATCTGGTCGCGGGTGGACTCGGCCATCATGACGATGCCGGCGCTTTTGGAGATGATCGCTTTCTCCGCCCCGCCGCGAATATCCGAGATTCGCTGCCAGGCAAGCAGCCCCCCAATAACGATGGGACCGATCAAAACCAGGAAGAGAATTTTCCACTTGATGCTGACGCCAGACAATTGCATGATAACCCTCCAGTCCAATGCGACTATCACACCAAAGACTGATGCAGGATTGATATTCCTGCTCACCCTCAGGTTGATCACGGTACAAGAACGCCTCTTGGTTCATCATCTTTTTTTCAAACCCTACAGTCAAGGAAATATTCTTTTAATCCTCCCATCAGCTAATTTATTCATTTGAAAGAATTTTTATTTTTTGATAATCAGTGTGAATTGTTTAATAACTATTATCAATATTGTTTATAATTTCCGATCAGATGTTGTTGCATTGCCGTTGACATGAATCAATCTGCTTGTTTAATAATAATTATATCTAGTAGTAATAATCATAATCTATCCACTCATCCCTTCCCTTCGATCAAGCGCCCCATTGTGGAGCCATGTCCAATGAAGACTCTTCACCGCATCGTCGTCGCCTTGGCGCTGTGTCTCTTGACGCCGCTGTCTCCCCTTGCAGGGGGTATCACCGTGCAACCGGTGCAATTTGCCCAAGGCAAGACCTCGGCCATCATCAAGGGTGTGATCAGAGGGGACCAAACCATCGACCACACCCTGCGCGCCCGGGCCGGGCAGACTATACGCGTTGCCCTGCACACCAGCAACAGGGCCAACTCGTTCAACGTCCTGCCCCCGGGCTCGGAGGCGGCCCTCGTCATCGGCGATACCCTGGGCAACATTTGGACCGGTCAGTTGCCTGTTGACGGCGAGTACAGGATCCGGGTGTTTCTCATGCGAAGCGCCGCCCGCCGCAACGAAGCTGCTACCTTCACCCTTTCCGTGGCCATTACCAGCCAGATCGATGCCAAGGTCGCCGGCACCCCCTACCATGCCACCGGCACGGTTCCGTGCTCGGTTGGCCCTGATCTCAAGGGATCTTCACAGTGCTCCTTTGGCGTCATTCGGATCGGCTTGGGCAAGGCCGAGGTCCATCTTGCCCAGCCCGGATTTGACGTCACCTTGCACAAGGATGGGTTGCGCGTGTTGCGTTTCTCCGGTGAAATGGTGACTTCGCCGGATCCCGGCGCCAAGGTGACCTTCTCCAAGCAAGGTGACGACTGGTTGATCAGTGTCGATGCGTTTTATTTTTACACCATTCCCGAAGCCGTGATTACCGGCGGATGATTATTGTATGGGCAAGCACTTTTCCCCTCCACACCTGGCTTCAGTCATCTTGACAGATTGCTTTTGTTTGCCTCATGCTTCCTCTCGATGCAGCGATCCATAGCCGGGAACAAAACTCCTCTTATGATTGTGCAGGACTTTTCTTCATCCCTTCCGTGCAAACGGTCAAAAAACCGTCTCGAACCTGCCGATCTGTTGTCTCTCCGCAGGCCAAACTCCTGTTGTAAGTATCATCTCTAAAAAAATACGTTCAATTCCATAGGGTTGCTATTATATTCGCCGCACCGGTTCTGCTGGACCACTTCCTGCAGGCATATCCGCCAAGAGAGAAGAGTCTCCGCTGCCCCAGTCTGAATAGGAACATCCAGGCACACGGCCGGCGGTACAGATCATGGAAGCAAGTACAACCTCAGGAGGGAAACCGATGAAGAAACCCACCACAGCGGCCATGCTGGCCGCAGCGGCGATCATGCTGGCAGCAAGCCCTGGTTTTGCCGCCAAATCCTACAAGTACTACACTAAAGTGAGCGGCAAATACGCCATGATGGGCGACATGGACATCACCAACCGGCTCCAGGTCGACAGCGACGATGGCTATGGTTTCGCCGGCGCCATTGGCACCAAGATGGAGGCCTTCCGGATCGAAGTCGAGTTGGGCACCCAGAAGAACGACATCAACGCCCTGGAAGTCGGCGACGATAAAGTGGCGTTCGCCCAGTCGGGCGACACCCGCATCGACACCGCTCTGATCAACGCCTATTTTGACATCCCCCTGTCCAACGGCTTCTCGCTGTATGCCGGCGGCGGCGCGGGCGCAGCCATGGTCACGGTCAACCTCTATGATCTCGACAGCGACGACACCGTCTTTGCCTACAAGTTCGAGGCCGGCGTCTCCTACGCCTTCACCCCGCAGATGGGCGCCGATCTGGGCTACGAGTACCTGGCCACCGAGGACGTGGAACTCGATCACATCGAGGTGAAGGACATTTCCAGCAACAACGTCGTCCTTGCCTTCAAGTACATGTTCTGAGCCGGGCGCGGCGAAAAGTCGCCGCACCGTGTCTGCGCATGGACAGTTTACCTCCCGATCGACCCCATGGCCGATCGGGAGTTTTTTATTGCCGCGCAGGGCGGTCCACCCGTCGCTGCAGGCATCGGACCAGGCGAATGTAGAGCAAGGAGGTGGTCAGGGAGACGATCAGGTAGGCGCAGACCATGGCCATGGCCATGG
>CAZFPV010000232.1:0-4142 GCA_964521155.1 uncultured Desulfobulbus sp.
GGCCACATCCACCACCACCGAGAGGGTGTGCGCGCCGCCGCCCATGACCACGCCCTTGACCGGGGCCACGTCGCTGTAGTCGCGACCCCAGGCAAGGGTGATGTGGGATGCGCCGGGGATGAGGTTGTTGGTGGGATCGAGATCGACCCAACCCCAATCAGGCACATAGAGGCTCACCCAGGCATGGGAGGCGTCGGCGCCGACCAGCTTGGGCTTGCCCGGCGGCGGCAGGGTTTCGAGATAGCCGCTGACGTACCGGGCCGCCAGGCCCAGCGAACGCAGGCAGGCTATGGTCAGGTGGGAAAAATCCTGACAGACGCCGCGCCTGACGGCCAGCACCTCCTCAACCGGCGTGTCCACGGTGCTGGCGTCCTTGTCATAGGTGAATTCGGTGAACACCCGCCGGATCAGGTCCAGCGCTCCGACCAGCACCGCCTGGCCAGGCGGAAAAGACGAGCGGGCGTAGTCCTCAATGGCCGCTGAGAAAGTGATCATCGGGCTGGGAAAGGTGAACTGGCTGGCTTCCAGGTCATGGGTTCCAGCCCGCTGCTGGCCCAGTCGCCGGACCAAGGTCTCCCAGGTCGGGGTGGTTGGCGGGTCAGGCGTGGCGGGAATGGAGGTGCGCACCACGCTGGTCGCGGTCAGTGAAAGCCTGGTGTGCGGCTGCTCGACCATGAACACGTGGGCGAGGTTGCCGAAGTAATCGACCCGGCGGTGCAGATACTGGGGCTCGGGTTCAAACCGCAGCTGATTTTCCACTAACTGTTGGCTGATTGTTTCGCGCGGGGTCAGAAACAGCTCGTTCTGGGAGAGCGAGGCCGGCTCTGAATACTGGTAGGCCGTGGTGTGGGCAATACGATACTTCATGGTTCGGGGGGGTCGAACCTCTGGGAAAAATGGGGCGTGGCTGTGACCCTGGTCAAATAGTGGGCGCTGATCTGCTGGCAGAACGCGGTCAGGCGGTCGTCCATGGCGTCGAGATAGGCGAGCAGGGGGTGGCCGTCGCCGATGTTGTCCAGGCCGCAGTGCAGTTCGCTCAGGTCGAGCAGGCGGGTGGCAGTGAGCATCTCCAGGGCCATGCGCTCCTCGGGGCTGGCAAAGCGGCGTTCGATCTGCCGGGGCAGGTGCTCCACGTGGCTGGCGATCTGGCTGAGCTGGAAGGCCAGTGACTTGGGGTTGCCCTCGTCAACCAGGAGCAGGTCGAGCGCTGGCGCCAGCTGAAAGGCGGTCCGGTAGCGGGCACGGTAGGTCATGATGCTGTCGGAGACCTCGAGCAAGGCCTCGAGAGCGTTCTGGCCGGAGACGCAGACCCGCGGCAGGCCAGCGCGGATGAGTGCGGCCTGATGCAGGCCGCGTTCGATCCGGCGGCCCAGGTCCATGAACCGCCAGCCCAGGCCGCGGGTCATGGATTCCATGGCCAGGCCGCTGAAGGCATTGAGAGTGAACAGGGTGTGGTCCAGTTGCTCCAGTGGGTCGCTCTGCAGGCTGTCAGCGAATTCGTCGAAGCGGTTGATGACCCGCCAGCTATCGGGCGAGAGCCGGTCGCGCACATTGCGGGCCGCGTTCTGCACCCGTTTTAGGATGGCGATCACGCTTTCCGGCCGGTCCTCGCGGTACAGCACCTGGTGCAGGCCTTTGCTGAGAGTGCGGAAGTGGAGCGGCTCCTGGTTATCGTCCAAGAGTTCCGGCACGGTGTTGACCGCCCGCAGCAGAGTGAGCAGGAAGGGTAGCTCGGGGATGTCTTCCAGTCGGGCCTCGCCGGCCAGTCGACGGTACAGGGATCGCAGCAGTCGGACCAGCCCTTCGGCCCGTTCCAGGTAGCGGCCCAGCCAGAGCAGGTGGTCGGCGACCCGGCTGGGCAGGTCGCTGCTGCGGCTGAACTCGGCCGCGGTGTGCAGACTGTCCATCAGGCTGAACGGTTCCACCGGCCGGTCGGAAAGCACCCAGATGTCCTTGCTCTGCTGTCGCTCCGGCACGCAGCCCAAGAGGGAGTCTGTGTCGGGGGCGGTTATCGCCAGGCCGCCGGGCATGACCGCAAACCCTTGTTCGGTGGCGCAGGCGAACAGCCGCAGGAGCACCTGGGCCGCCTGCACGCCCTGCCGAGCCCAGGCAGGCGCAGAAGCGGCTAATACTGGTTCCCGGGCCATGCACAGATAGGGTGCGACCTGGATGGCCGCCGTCGGGTCAGCGGCCATCGACCCGGCCGCCCAGTCCAGGGCAGGATCATGGCGCAGGCTGTCGAAATGGTCGAGCACGTACTGGCGCCCCGCAGATTCACCGCACCACCAGGACGGATGCTCGGCCAGCATCAGTTCCTCGCCCAGCAGTTGGCGGCAGATGCCGGGCAAGAAAACCGGGAGGACCGGGGTGTCGAGAAAGCCGCTGCCCAGGGGGTTGGTGATGTCGACCTGCTGTTCACGGGCCACCTGGAGCAGGCCGGCCACCCCGGCAGAAGTGTCGCGCCGCAGGGCGAAGGGGTCGCTCTCGCCGTCGTTGATGTGGCGGAAAATGGCGTCCACCGGTTCCAGCCCGCCCAGCTTCTTGAGATACACCCGGCCGCTGCGCACCGTGAGATCCTGGCCTTCGACCAGCGGATACCCCAGGTACCGTGACAGCAGGGCATGCTCGAAATAGATGGGGCTGTCCGGTCCGGGAGAGAGCAGCATGATGGCAGGGTCAGGCTTGCGCTGTCCTGCCCGCTGCGCCAGGCTGTCGTGCAGGGTGCGGAAAAAGGGAGCGAGCCTGCGGATCTGGGTGCGGTGGTAGAGATCCGGAAACATCCGCGAGATGACGATCCGGTTTTCCAGAGCATAGCCCAGGCCGGCGGGGTGGGAGGCATGGTCACGCAGAACCCGGAAGCGACCGTCCGCTCCCCGGTAGAGGTCGACAGCGTAATAGTGGAGATACCGGTTGCCATGGGGAGTGATGCCGTGACAGCCGTGCAGGAAATTGGGGTTGGCCAGGAACAGTTCCGGCGGCAGCAGGCCATTGGTGAGGAGATGCTGCGGCCCGTACACATCGGCCAGAATCCGTTCCATCAGCCCGGCCCGCTGGATCAGAGCGGCTTCCAGCCCGGACCACTCCACCGGCGTCAGCGGCAGGGGGATCATATCCAGGGCCCAGGGCGTGCCCTTGCCATCGGGCGAATCGAAGGGATTGTAGGTGGCGCCGTCCTCATGGCGCATCCGTTTGACCCGTTCCTGACGCTGCCTGAGCGCCTCCGGGGCGATGGCGCCAAAGGCGGCGAGGACGGGCCGCCAGTGCTCGCGCGGTTGGCCGAGCGGGGTAAAGGCCTCATTGAAGGCCGAACCGGCGCCGGCCACGGTCTCAAACAGGGGGGAGGTCTCGAGGGAATGATTGGCAGGGATGGAAGCGTTCATGCATCAGGAGTCGGCTGATCAGGGGCGGCCCAGGCAGGCGCCAGATCAGGAGATGTACCCGGTTGGCCTCCGTAAATCAAGGGTGGAGGGGAAAAGGCTATTGTTTTCCTCGGCCGGAATTGCTGCCTTCTGGCCCGGCAGATGGCCGTGGGGCAGGAAGCGGGCGTGCCGCCGGCCCTCGGCCTCGTTGGCGTTGACTGGCAGCACCTCGTAGTTGCGGCCGCCCGGATGACCGACATGGTAGGTGCAGCCGGCCACGGCCCGGCAAGACCAGGTGTCGAAGAGATCGATCACCAGGGGAGTATGGACGCCGATGGTCGGGTGCAGGCAGGCGGGCGGCTGCCAGCCCCGGTAGCGAACCCCGGCCGCGAAGACGCCGGGAGTGGGGGTGGATTTGAGGGGCACGCGGCGCCCGTTGCAGGTGACGATATAGCGTTCGCCGACCATGCCCGTGACCTTGACCTGCAGCCGTTCCACCGAGGAATCGACATAGCGGACCGTTCCGCCTCCGCCCGGTTCCTCGCCCAGCACCTGCCAGGGTTCGAGCGCCTGGCGCAGTTCTATCTCCATGCCCTGGAAGGTAATGCGGCCATGGATGGGGAAGCGGAATTCGAAATGGGGGTGGAAAAAATCCATGGTCACCGGGAACCCAGCCTCGCGCAGGTCGTGCAGCACCGCCTCGAAATCCTCCATCACACCCTGATGGAGCATGAACCGGTCGTGCAGCCGGGCGCCCCAGCGGATCAGTTCCCTCCGATAGGG
>CAZFPV010000233.1:0-3805 GCA_964521155.1 uncultured Desulfobulbus sp.
ACCTTGCCCTCGACGATCTCGGGCGACCATGCAACGCCCTCGCCGGCCAGGGCCTCGGCCATCAGCAGGGCCGCCTCGTTCTCGTGGATCTCGTCCGGCCCCAGCTCGAGCACGTAAATATGCTCTTTGCCCAGTCGCCGCAGGTGCTCCACATCCTCGGGCCGGATCACATGACCCTTGCGGAAGGCCGCGCCCTTGAACTTGTCCTTGACGATCTCGGTGACGTCGTGGGGCAGGACCATGCCCACCGCCTCGGCCACCGGCACTGTTTTTTTCACCTGCTTCACTGCTCGCGTTCGCCTCCCTTGCATTGCCTGCCCCGATCCGCCCAGGAACGTCCCTGCCGATGCGGACAAACTCTGGCTCACTATAACCATATAGCCGCTCGCCGCAATCGGCCCACCGGCCGTATTTTGACGCAAGGGTCTTTACCGCGCGCCGCCGCCGCTGTACAGTGTTTCGTTAACGTCAGACAGCCTTGGAGCCGACGGCCCAACGGTCATGGACCGCTGGGACCGCCGGAGGACATCACATCAGAGAGTTGGGAACCAATCGATGATCAAAAAAGAACTGCTGGACATTCTGGCCTGCCCGCAATGCAAGGGGCCAGTGGAATTGAACCCGGCCGGGGACGGGATCGTCTGCCGGCACTGCCGCCTGTTGTTTCCCATCCGCGACGGCATCCCGGTGATGCTGATCGACGAGGCCAAGCCGCTGGCCAAACCCTGAAACCAAACGCACCGGCGGGTTGACAATCCTCCCGCCGGTGCGCATGCTCCCGAACCCCTGTTATGGCGTGATCCCCAATTCCTGTTCCTTGGCGTAAATTGCCAGCCTGGTTTTCACCACCGTGTCGGAGACCAGGCTGATCGAGTCGATGCCCTGCTCGACCAGGAAGGTGGCGAAATCCGGGAAGTCCGAAGGCGCCTGGCCGCAGATGCCGATCTTGCGGCCCCGCCGCTTGGCCGTGGCGATCACCATCTTGATCAGGGTCTTGACCGCCTCGTTGCGCTCGTTGTAGATGTGCGCCACCAGATCGGAATCGCGGTCCAGGCCGAGCGTCAGCTGGGTGAGGTCGTTGGAGCCGATGGAGAAACCGTCGAAGACGTCGCAAAAGGCGTCGGCCGAGATGACGTTGGACGGGATCTCGCACATCACGTACAACTCAAGCCCGTTCTCCCCCTGCACCAGACCGAATTCGCGCAACACCTCGACCACCTTGCGCCCCTCCTCCGGGGTGCGGCAGAACGGGACCATCAGCTTGATGTTGCTCAGCCCCATGTCGTTTCTTGCCTTGAGCAGGGCCTTGCATTCCAGCTCGAAGGCCGGCTTGTACCGCGGGTCGTAGTAGCGCGAGGCGCCGCGCCAGCCGATCATCGGGTTGGACTCTTCCGGTTCGTAGAGGTGGCCGCCGATCAGGTTGGCGTACTCGTTGGACTTGAAATCCGACAGGCGGACGATCACGTCCTTGGGATAGAAGCCGGCGGCGATCCGGCCCACGCCCTCGGCCAGCTTGTCGATGAAGTACTGGCGCTTGTCGTGCGGGTAGGCGGCGGTGCGGTAGTCGATATCGTCGATGATGTCCTGGATCTCATCGTCCTCCTCAGCCTGTTCGCGCAGTTTTTCGTAATTGTACAGGGCCAGCGGATGGATGCCGATGTGGGAGTTGATGATGAATTCTTCCCGCGCCAGGCCGACGCCCTCGTTGGGCAGCTGCCCCTCGACAAAGGCCTTTTCCGGCAGGCCGACGTTCATCATGATCTTGGTCCGGGTGGCCGGGATGTTCTCCAGATCGAGCGTTTCGATGGCAAAGTCGAGCAGGCCATCATAAATATGGCCGGTTTCCCCCTCGGCGCAGGACACGGTCACGTCCTGGCCGTCCCGGATCCGCTCGGTGCCGTTCTCCGTGCCGATAACGCAGGGGATGCCCAGCTCACGGGAGATGATCGCCGCATGGCAGGTGCGGCCGCCCCGGTTGGTGACGATGGCGCCGGCGGTCTTCATGATCGGCTCCCAGTCCGGATCGGTCATGTCGGTGACCAGCACCTCGCCCGGCTTGAAGTCATGGATCTGGCTGACCGTGCGCAGCAGCCGGCACACGCCCCGGCCAATCTTGGCGCCCACCGCCTGTCCCTGGGCCAGCACCGTGCCCTTCTCCTTGAGCACATAGGTTTCCATCACCCGCTTGCTGGCCTGGGAGTGCACTGTTTCCGGCCTGGCCTGGACAATGAACAACTTGCCGGTGCCCACGCTGCCGCCGTCGCCGTCCTTGGCCCACTCCACGTCCATGGGCCGGCCGTAGTGGTCCTCAATGATGCAGGCCCAGCGGGCCAGTTGCAGAATCTCGTCGTCATTCAGAATGTAGGCGCCGCGCTCCTCAGGCGTGGTGTCGACGTTTCGCACCGGCTCCGACGCGCCAGGCTCGTTGTTGTAAATCATCTTGATTTCCTTGGTGCCCGCGCGTTTGCCCACGATCGGCCGTTTGCCCTCTTTCAGCGTCGGCTTGAAGATATAGTACTCGTCGGGGTTGACCGCGCCCTGGACCACGTTCTCGCCCAATCCCCAGGAGCCGGTGAGGAAGACCGCGTCCTTGAAGCCCGACTCGGTGTCGATGGAGAACATGACGCCCGAGCAGGCGGAATCGGAGCGGACCATCTTCTGCACCACGATCGACAAATAGACGTCGAATTGGCCGAAGCCCTTGTCATGGCGGTAGGAGATGGCCCGGTCGGTGAACAGCGAGGCAAAGCAGCGCTTGCAGGCATCGATCAAAGCCTCGGGTCCACGAATGTTGAGATAGGTGTCCTGCTGTCCGGCAAAAGAGGCGTCGGGCAGGTCCTCGGCAGTAGCCGACGAGCGCACGGCGACGTCGACGTTGGGCCCGTACTCTTTCTCCATGGTATTGTATGCGCTGATGATCGCCTGGCGCAGGTCGGGCGGGAACTCGGCGTTGCGGATGATCTCGCGGGTCTTGGCGCCGCGCGCCTGAAGGTTGTGCAGGTCATGGGTGTCGAGTCCGGCCAGCGCGTCGCGGATGGCCGCCTCGACTCCAGCCTCCTTGAGCAGGTAACGGTAGGCGTAGGCGGTGATGGCATAGCCGTTGGGCACGGCCACGCCTTTGGAGGTCAGCTTCTGGTGCATTTCTCCCAGGGAGGCGTTCTTGCCGCCGACCATCGGCACGTCTTCGATGCCGATTTCGTCAAACCAGAGAATGAGCGCGTGTTCATGAGTGGTTCCCATCTTTGACTCCCTTAAGCGATGAACGCAGCCGGCGGGCCGCACCCGATGCGGGGCAAGCCGTTTGCACTGCTGGGTGAGTATCGTTCAGCCGAGGATAAAAAAAAATAACCGCCCGGTCAATTGAAACGTCCCAGGAGGCAAACATCAATTGTGTAGAACCGCAGGCCATCGGGGAGGCTGTTGCCATTTACCGGCTAAGGGGCTATACTGGCGTAATCTTTCCACATGAAGGCAAGGCCTGACCAATCCTCGACAGGGAGCTGCACATGGGCATCGACAACGAGATCGAACGGATTCTGAGCGCCAGCATAACGGCGCACGATCACGGCGCGAGCAACTACTTTCAAGCCATCGCCCGGCTGGTCGCCGGCCGCAACCAGGCCTCCTCGGACCCGCAGGCCGGAGCAGCCTGGCAGGCGGCCATCGACCGGGTCTACGACCGGGTGCGGGACGAGATCCTGACCAACGCGGGCCATCCCCACAAGGCGATCGCCTTCGGCACCTCGGGCTGGCGGGGGACGCTGGGCAAGGACATCTTCGTCCGTTCCGTTGCCGTGGTCACGGC
>CAZFPV010000233.1:3815-4125 GCA_964521155.1 uncultured Desulfobulbus sp.
CTACCGCGAGGCGGAGGGCAACGGCGAGTTGCAGGCGGCGCTCGGCGTACGCGATTTCGCCGAGATGCGGCGGCGCGGCTGCGTCGTCGGTTTCGACAACCGCTTCGGCGGCCCGATCCTGGCCCTGGCCGCAGTCAATGTGCTGGCCGCAAGCGGCGTCAAGGTTTTCTACGCCGGCGAATCGACCACCGGGGCTCTCTCGGCCTCGGTGCTGATCCGCCAGGCGGCTTTCTCCATCAACCTGACCCCGAGCCACAACCCGCTCGAATACGGCGGCTTCAAATACAACGCCGCCGACGCCGGCCCGGCC
>CAZFPV010000234.1:0-4123 GCA_964521155.1 uncultured Desulfobulbus sp.
GTCGGTGTCATCGTCGCCTATGTAGACGGCCAGCGTCTCCGCCGGTTGCCGCGCAAGCAGCATTGCCAGCGACTTTCCCTTGTGCCAATCTGCGCAGCGAATTTCCATGCCGCCGTTGAATCGTCGGCATTCCAGATCGTGCTGTCTTGCAAGTTTGCCCCAGGCATCGGCAATCTCGCTCTCAACGGCGTTGGCGGTCTCTTCTGGAAGGTGTCGGGTGTGCAGGGCCAGCGAGGCCACCTTTTCCTCTAGTCTGTACCCATGACCGGATCGACTGGCACTCGAATGTGCCCGATTCAGGCCCTGCTTCTGCAACGGCGATGGCTGCCTTGTCTCCAGTTTGCCGCCGACCGGCCAATGCTCGAACCCATGGCTGCCGATGATGGTGACCGGTGGGCGGGCGAGCAGTATCGCCACCTCCGCAGCCGGTCGCCCGGAGATCACGACCGGTATCGTCCCCCTGTTCCGGGCGAGATCCTGCAGCAATTCAATCACCCCTTCCAGCGGCCTGGCCTGCATGGGCTCAACGGCAAATGGGGCAAGCGTGCCGTCGTAGTCGAGGCCGAGCAACCGGTGCCTTGCGTCGAGAATACGCGGCCAGAAATCCGCAAGGCCCTCAGGAGTTATGAAGTCGCTATTTTGGGGGACTATCACAGTTCGATACGCTCCGCGCCCTTGTGCAAGGTGGCAAACATCAGGGTGAGGTATTCGCGCAGGTGGCGGGTGACCAGGAAGTTCTCGAGCACAAACTCCCTGGCTTTTCGTCCCATCGCCTCGAGCCTGTCCCGGTTCTTGAGCAGATAGCGGACGCGCAGGGCCGCTCCCTCGGGCGTGCTGACGAGAAAGCCGGTGTGGTGGTTGATCACCTGCAGCCGGATGCCGCCGGTATCCCCGCCGATCACCGGTTTGCCCTTCCACATGGCCTCCGTGACGGTCAGGCCGAAGCCTTCCCGGGTCGATTTCTGCAGGCAGATGGCCGAGGCCCGCTGCAGGGCATTGATCTCCCGATGGGCGTCCGGGGGCAGGAGCAGAACGTGGCAGTGGGGATCGTCACCGGCAGAGGAAAGCACCTCCCGCAACACCTCTTCTCCTTCTGGGTCGTCGCTGGCGCCGCCACCGGCAAGCACTAGCTGGACCGGCGTGAATTCGCGGATCATCCGGTAGGCCTGGATGACGCCGAGCGGATCTTTAAAATGGTCGAAGCGGGAAATTTGGGTAATGAGCGGCAACTCCGGGTCGAGATTATAACGATCGAACACGGCATCCACCTCGCCCGGGTACAATTCCCGGTTCTTCTGGCTGAGAGGATCGATGCTCGGAGCAATCAGGTAGAGTGGATGGGGCAGGGGCTGGGCGAAATCTGCCAGTGACCAGACGCTGGCATCGTACCCGGTCACGAACTGGCGCAGGTATTTCCACACCGCACGGTAGGGACGGCTGAGGTCGATGTGGCAGCGCCAGATCCATGTACCCTTGCGCCCCGGGCAGTGCAGCAGCAGCGGCGCTGGCTGGGGGTCGTGGATGAAGACAAAATCCGCATCCTCAAGCTGCCGCCGCAGGCGCTCAGCGTTCTCTTCGTTGGTCTGTTCATAGGCCCGCAGCAGGAGCGGTGGAATGCCGACCGGACAACCCTGGAGGCCGTTGTGGAAACTCTTGGTGCACTGATAAAACTCCTTCTCACCGGTGACGATTTCCCATTGCACGTCCAGGCCCAGTTCGCGTTTGAAAGGGACCAGCCAACTGAGAATCTCGGCCACGCCGCCACCCTCGCGGGTTGAATTGACGTGTATCACTTTCATGCCCTTGAGCGGTTCGGCCAGCAGGCGGAGATGATCGATCACCTCATGGCCGACGATGGCTGCATAATCTTCCAGCAACTTGGTCATGTGGCGGCCTCCGGTGTTGCGGCGCCAACGCCGAAGACGCCGCTCAATTCACGCCGCAGTGCGGCCAGGGTAGTGAAATAGGGGTCAATCGAGTCGATCCGCCGTGCAAATTCGTCGCATTCCTCCTCTTCGAAACCACGCAACCAGGTGACGAAATCACTCCGTCCTTCTTCAGTGCGTCTCCGCGCGTCGATGAAATGGTAGAAGATCGAGCCCAAAGACATCCGGGTGATGCGTTCGCCCATCTCCCCGGACTGGCTGATGCGCGCCCCGGTATCGATGACCACGATCTGCGAACGGATGAACTTGAAACGTTGGCTCGATCGTGCCCAAGGGACAAACTCGCTTTCCGAGAGCCGTTCCTCGATCACCTCAACCAGTTCACGGCGCAATTCCTCAGTGTCCTTGAAGTGGGTCGGATCGATGATGGCCAGTCGTTCAGCCAGGCGCGAATCATGCAAACTACGCCAGGCCCAGGCGGCGAAGTCGTTGGAATATTCCGGTTCGTCAAAGCTGGAGCGGAGCATCCCGCCCCAAAAGTGGTAATAGATGCAGCCCGGATGGATGGTCTGCAGGCGATCGCTCAGCTCGCGCAGGTTTTGCGCCTCTTCGCCGGTTGCGATGGAGATCAGGGTGCATTCCTTGACGAGAAATGGTTCGACCATGTGATGTTCCTCTTCTTGGGGGGCCGTGCGGTCGAGTGTTGCATGTCAGCCGACCTCCAGGGTTCGGGATCATTGTGATGCGTGCGTTCATTCGCCGAAGACGAGGTCGGAACGGATCCAGCCAAAGGGTGTGCTGGTTTCATAATAACCGAGTTGGACCCAATCGCCTTTTTGGCCGAGAATGCGGTAGATCTCACCCATGGCAGCGCTGGCCGCTACAGGGGAAGAGGTTCCTTCGCCGGTCCTGATGTTGGCGTTTTCCACCTGAATCACGGCGGTGTCGATATTGGAAACCAGCGGCGAGTAAACCCAGCCGAGGTTGCCCTGCCAGTCGCGGAACTGGGTCCACTGGCCCGATTTTTTAACCACTTCGATGGGGTATCCCTGGGGTGCGACCAGGAGAATCTCGCTGTCTTGGCTGGGCCCGGTGCGGAGGTTGACCTGGTCCTTGGCGATGCTCTTGGCCTGGCACCATGCCGGCGCCAGCAGGGACGCACCCGCGAGGAGGCAGGCGCAGGCAGTGACGAGAGAGGCTGTATGGTTCATCGATTTCTCCTGGATAAAGGTGCGGGCAAGACCGCAACCGATGTGACGGTTGGACTGGACGATCCGTGTCCTGTCCATGGTTGGATAACGGCTTGATGGGCGTCCACCAAAGCGCAATGCAAAGAGATATGTCGCAAGAAGTGGGCCAGAAGAATGGCCTCGGTGCCCTGGCCACGTAACTTCCCGCAATCTCGGTGCCCATTGCCTCTCAATGCTCTTCCTGGAAAACAGGATGAAGATTGTAACAACAGAAGAAATCCTTCCTGGCAGGATTGAATCCCACAGGGCAGGACTGGAGTCGGGGTAGACGGGACGCGGGATCAGGCGGTAGATTTGAACCAGGGGCGGATGCCATGCCGCTGCAGCAGGGCATAGAGTCGGGAACGGGAGAGGCCGGAGACGGCGCAGGCTTCGTTCAGGGAGGCGGTAACAGTCATGAGTTCTTTCAGGTACCGTTGTTCCAGTTCGGCCACGGCCTCCTGGCGGAGATCGACGAGGGGGGGCAGAGCTGCGGCGCTGATGTCGGATCCGGGCAGGATCGGGCAGGAGGGTGGTGGTGATTGGCCCTGCTCAACCGAGGCTCTGGCCAGATGGACGCGGATGTAGACGGGCATGTGTCGGGGAAAGATCACCGGTTCATGACCAGCAGCCGAAACCGCTCGCTCCAGGGCGTTGACAAGTTCACGGACATTGCCTGGCCATTCGTAGCGTTGCAGAACATCAAAGAAATCGGGGGAAAATATTTTTTCCGGAAGGCCGTAACTCTCGCAGAGCTGGGCCAGGTGATGGGTTGAAATTTCGGCCAGATCCTCGATATGCTCCCGCAGGGGTGGCAGTTCCAGCGTGAAGGCCCGCAGCCGGAAGAGCAGGTCCTTGCGGAAACGATGGCGATGCACCATGGAGTTCAGATCCCGATTGGTGGCCGCGATCAGGCGGAAATCGCTGCGGATCATGGGTCCGCCGCCGACCTGGCGAAAGGTCCGTTCCTGAAGGACGCGAAGAAAGGATTTCTGCACCGACAGCGGC
>CAZFPV010000235.1:0-4120 GCA_964521155.1 uncultured Desulfobulbus sp.
AGCAAGGAGAGGAGTGGGTCGGGGTCAATGTAGGCGGCCAGTCGCTGCCGGTGGGCAGTCAGGACGGGCAGGGCTTTCGCCGCCATTTTTGCTGCCGCCGCCTCAAAGCCGCATTCCCGCTTGATCCGCACCCCGGCCGCCCGGATCAGGGCCTGAAGTAGTTCCTTTTCCGTCCCCTCGGCCCGCAGCCAGGCCTGCTCCAGGATTTCGTGTACCTCGAAATACAGCCCCAGTTCCCAGAGGACGAACCCCTGCCTGAGCGGATCCGATTCCCCCCGCACCAGCGCAAGAAAGCGCTCGTAGCGTTCCAGCCGGTCGTTGATGTAGGCCCGGTGGCACGGCTCGATCCGGCTGGCCAGGTAGCGCTCGGCCACAGCCCGGGCTGCGGTCGAGAGGCCATCGCGCAGGCAGGTCAGGAGCGATTCGGAGAGATCGTTGCGGATGTCCCGGCTCAACCGGTCGCGGAATGGATCGAACTGGAGGGGCATGGCTGGCCTCCGGCATGGTGTGTGGGGCGTTGGTCATTCTCCCGCTGGACGCGGCGCGTTGCCGGCGGATTTCTTGTTCACTATAAATAAGGTGGGTCCATGTACTTGTACAGCTGTATTACCGGTCCAGATGACGAACTGTTCTGCAAGCGGGTTTCAGAAAAACTCAATCGCGGCTGGTCGCTCCACGGCGGCCCGACTCTGACCTTCGACGGGCGCACGGTCATCGTTGGCCAGGCCTTGGTCAGGGAGGTGAAGGACGAAACCTTCACCATGGAAACCAAGATCAGTGCCTACTGAGCCGCCTGCCTGCCCGCGATGCGCCTGATCCACACCTCGGACTGGCATCTGGGCCACCGGTTCCACGGTCGGTCCAGGCACGAGGAGCAGTCCCGCTTCCTCAACTGGCTGGCCGAGGTGATCGAATGCGAGCGGATCGACGTCCTCCTGGTGGCTGGTGACGTCTTCGACACCACCACTCCGGGCAGCCGTACCCTGACCCTCTACTATAGCTTTCTTCATCGTCTGGCCGGCTCCGCCTGCCGCCACATAATCATCACCGGCGGCAACCACGACTCGCCCAGCCTGCTGGAAGCGCCGCGTGAACTGCTGCGGACCCTGGATATCCACGTTGTCGGTGCGGCCGACGGCCCGCCGGACAAGGAAATCCTGCTGCTCCGCGACCGTGACGACCGGCCCGAACTGGTGGTCTGCGCCGTACCCTTCCTTCGCGACCGCGACATCCGCACCGCCGTGGTCGGCGAGACTCTTGAGGAGAAGGAGCGCAGGCAGCGCGAGGGCGTAATCGAGCATTATAACCAGATCTGCGCCGCGGCCGAGGCGCTGCGAGTGAAAACCGATCCCGAACTGCCGCTGATCGCCATGGGCCATCTGTTCGTGGCCGGCGGCCTGACCCGCGAGGGCGACGGCGTACGCGATCTGGCTGTGGGCGGCCTGCAGCGCATCGAGGGGACGGCCTTTCCCGGCGCGATCGATTACTTGGCGCTCGGCCATCTCCACATCGCCCAGCGGGTGAACGGCTCGAACAACCGCCGCTACTGCGGCGCACCCTTGGCCATGACTTTTGCCGAGGCCGGCGAGGAAAAATCCATTCTCCTGCTCGAGTGCGAGGGCAGGCGGATCGAGGCCAGGCCGGTCGCGGCGCCCGAGTTCCAGTCGATCGCCTCGCTCGCCGGCGATCTGCCCGATCTGCTGGCCGGAATCGAGCAACTGCGGGCTACGGGCAGCGACGCCTGGCTTGCGCTCCACTACCAGGGCGAGGCCATGGTCGCCAACCTGCGCGAGCAACTGCAGGCTGCGGTCGAGGGCTCGAAGCTGGCCATCCTTCGTATCCGCAACAGCCGACTCTACGACCAGGCCCTGCGTCAGAGCAAACCGGCCGAGACTCTGGAGGAACTGGGCGTAGACCAGGTCTTTGAGCGCTGCCTGGAGATCAACCAGGTGGAAGCGGACCAGCGGCTGCCCCTGCGCGCCGCCTTTGCCGAAATCCTCGCCAGCCTGCACCAGGCCGGACAGGCTGATTGACCACGATGAAGATCCTGGGCGTACACCTGCGCAATCTCAACTCGCTGGCCGGTTCCTGGGCCATCGATTTCACCGCGCCGGAGTACGAAAACGCCGGCATTTTTGCCATCACCGGACCCACCGGCTCGGGCAAGTCGACCATCCTGGACGCCGTCTGCCTGGCCCTGTTCGCGCGGACGCCGCGCCTGGGGCACATCAGCAAGGGCAGCAACGAAATCATGTCCCGCCGCACCGGCGACTGTTTTGCCGAGGTCGAGTTTGCGACCGCCCAGGGGCGTTTCCGCTGCCACTGGAGCCAGCGCCGCGCCAGGCGTAGCCCGGATGGCGAGTTGCAGTCGCCGCGGCACGAACTTATCGACGCGGGTACTGGTGCAGTGATGGAAAGCCGGGCCAGGGAGGTGGTCCGGCAGGTGGAGCGGATCACGGGCATGGACTACGACCGCTTCACCCGCTCGATGCTGCTGGCCCAGGGCGGTTTTGCCGCCTTTCTCGAGGCCGATGCCGACCAGCGGGCGCCGATCCTGGAGCAGATCACAGGCACCGGCATCTACTCCGATATCTCCATTGCCGTCCATGGGCGCACCAGCGAGGAACGGCGGAAGACCGAGGTGCTGGAAGGGGCGCTGGCCGGTGTCGCCCTGCTGGGCGCGGAGGAGGAAGCGGCCCTGCAGGACGGCCTTGCCCAGGCGCAGGCCGCGGCTGAACGTGCAGGGCAGCGGCTTGCCGCCCTGGATGAGGCCCTGCACCGGACCCGGACCATCGCCGCCCTCAAGGAGCAGATCAGCACCACCGAAGCACAGCAGCGGGACTGGCGCCGGCGCGGGGAGCAGGAAGCGGAGCGGCTGCACCGCCTGGAACAGGGGCTGCAAGCCCAGGCCCTTGCCGGCGTCCATGCCCGCTGGCTGCATCTGCGCGAGCGGGCAGCCGGCCTGGACCAGGCCGTGGCGGAGCTGCGGGCCGGGCAACAGGTCAGGCAGGAGGAATTCGCCACCCTGACCCGGACGCTCGAGCAGGCCCGACTGGGCCTGCACCAAGCGCTCGCCCTCCAGGACACGGAGAACGAGCTGATCAAGGCGGTTCGCACGCTGGACCTGCATCTCCACGGCGACAGCAAGATCATCGACCAGGTTGCGACCGTGCTCGGGCAACTCGCCGGGGAGCAGGCCGAGCGACAGGAGCGGTTGGCCGGGATTGCCCGGGAGATCACGGAAATCTCGGGCCGGCAGGGGGAGATCGACAGCTATCTCCAGGCCCACGGTCGCGACGCCTTGCTTGTCGAGCAGTTGGCCGGTATCCAGGAGCAGGTGCGCCGCCTGACCGAGACCGAAGCCGAGCAGGCTAGGCTGGCGAAGGCGCTGGAGCAGGCCAGGGCAGCGTGGGCCGCGGCAGAAATGGCCAGAGACGCGCTGGCAGATACCCTGGATCAGGCTGCTCAAGCCTTGGCGTTGGCTGGGGAGCAGCGAGCGGCCGTGGAGGCCAGGTTGCACAATCTGCTCGCCGGGAGGACGGCAGGGGCGTTGCGCGCCGAGGCCGAGGCAGCGGGAGAACGCCTGCGGCAGTTGACTTGGCTGGGGGAAGGGCTTGAACTGCACCGTCTGGGCCGCGCGAACGAGGCTGCGGCAACGATGGAGCTGCAACGATTAGGCGGGCGGCGGGAACAGGTCCAACAAGATCTGGCCCGACTGGACGGGGAGCGGCAGGTTGTACAGGAGCGGCTGGCGGGCATGGAGCGGGAGCACCGGCAAGCTTTGCGGCTGCACGCCTATGCCGAAGACCGGCGCTTGCTCACGCCTGGCGATCCCTGTCCGCTCTGCGGTTCGCTGGACCATCCATACGGCGCGGCGCAGCCGTCCGATCGAGATGGTGGAGAGATTCTGGCCCGGGAGAAGCAACGGCTGGAGCACCTCGACACCCAGGTGACCACTCACAAGGAGGCACTGGTCGGGCTGGGCAAGGACATCGAATACACCACCCGCGCCGTGAATGAGCATCGGCAGCAACGGCGACAACTCGAGGAACGGATTGCCCCGCTGCTCGCCGCCCTGGTCGGCTGTGGTCTTGCCCAGGCGGAGCAGGAGCAGCTGAAC
>CAZFPV010000236.1:0-4114 GCA_964521155.1 uncultured Desulfobulbus sp.
GCAGTACCGGGGCCAGATCCGACGGTTGGGACGCCAGTTTGAGATGCTGCGGACCAGCGAGCGGTTCATCCGCAGGCAGCGGGATGGCAACGACATCGACCTGGACGCCATGGTCGAGTCGCTGGCCGACATCCACGCCGGCCGGCCGCCCTCGGACCGGCTGTTCATCCGCCTGGCCCGCGACCAGCGCGACATAGCGGTTTACTTTCTCGTCGATATGTCCAACTCCACCGCAGGCTGGGTGAACAAGTCGATCAAGGAGGCGCTGGTGCTGATCTGCGAGGCCATGGAGGTACTCAACGACCGCTATGGCATCTACGGCTTCTCCGGCATGCGGCGACTGCGCTGCGAGCTGTTCCCTGTCAAGCGACTGGACGAGCGCTACGGTTCGGCGGTGCGCGAGCGGATCAGCGCCATCGGTCCTCGCGAGTACACCCGCATGGCCCCGGCCATCCGTCACCTGACCTCCATGTTTGCCAAGGTAGAGGCCAAGATCCGGCTGCTGATCGTGCTCTCCGACGGCAAGCCCGAGGACTATGACGACTACAAGGGCGAGTACGCCATCGAGGACACCCGCCATGCCCTGCTCGAAGCCAAAACCCGGGGCATCCATCCCTTTTGCATCACCATTGACCGCCAGGCCCACGAGTACATGGCCCATATGTACGGCGAGGTCAACTACATCTTCATCGATGAGGTCCGCCGCCTCCCCGCCCGCATGCCGGAAATATACCGGACGCTGACCAGTTAGGGTCGGTCGCTGTGTCGCTGCGGGCAGCTCATCGATTGCAGCCTTGATTTCCCTTGCTGCCCGATCCATCTTAGGGTTTGATCGTTTGTACGCGCAAGCGTGGGAACGCGCCTTGGACGTTCCAGCGTCACGTTGTATTCGGCGCGGTGGACTGATTCTGACCACCACCCCGCTTGTGCGAGAAAACTCCGTGTGCCCGAACGAAGCACCGGCAATGTCCTGGTGACGCGGGAGCGTCGCGATTGTGTTCCCACGCTTGCGCGTGGGAACCATCAAATGTTCCCCATCATGCCCAACCGGAATCCTCCCATGCGCTGCCACCCGATAAATACTCCCCGATCCTGGCTGGTCACCTGTGCTGTGCCCGTCTTGCTGCTGGCCGCGCTGCTCCTGGGCGTCGGCGCCGTTTGCGCCGTTGAGGTAGATGAGGCCGCCGTCCGGCTGAAGGTCGAGGCCTACCGCTACTACTACGGCAAGGGTCGGCCGCTCAACCGGGCTCGCGCCCTGCAGTTGTACCGACAGGCAGCGGCCAGGGGCGACGCCGAGGCCCAGTTCATCGCCGGCGGCATGCTCTACCAGGGGCAGGGCATTGACCCGGACCGGCGCAATGGCTTCAAGTGGCTGCTCAAGGCGGCGGAGCAGGGCAAGAGTTCACCGGAATCGCTCAACATCATCGGCGGGCATTATCTTCGGGGCAGATTTGTGCCACAAAACTATCTGGAGGCCAAAAAATGGCTGACAGAGGCTGCGGCGCAGGGCAACATCTCGGCCCAGAACGACCTGGCCTATCTGCATTACTACGGGCTGGGAGGGGAACGCGATTACGGCAAGGCGCTGGAGTTGTACGAGCAGGCGGCCCTGCAGGGAGATGTGCTGGCCCAGGCCAATCTGGGACTGATGCATGCCACCGGCACAGGCGCCGCCACCGACCGGGCGCTCGGCTATGCCTGGTATTCGCTGGCTGCCAGTCGGGGCAACACCATGGCCTCCCTCAACCGCAGCGCCCTGATGGCTGAGATGAGTTGGGAGGAACTGAACCGGGCCCAAGCCCTTTCGGTGGAACTCTACCGCCGAGTCGAGCAGATGATCCGGACCACGCCCAAGGCCAAAGAGGCCATAGAGCCTGAACCCGAGGAATCAGACGGCTGATCCCGCCTCCTCGTCGCAGGCCCGGTGCAGCAGGTCGAGGATGTCGTCGATACGCACGGCGGCGTTGATCGCCTGACGCAGTTTGGCCGCCCCAGCCAGACCGCCGAGGAACTTGACGGTCTGGTTTTTGATGCGAAAGAGCAGCCCGTCGCCAGGCCGATACTCTTCGGCGAGCGCCAGATAACGCCGCATCGCCGGCATCCGTTCAGCCAACGTGGCCGGCCGGCCCTTGGGATCAAACACCCAGGGGTTGCCGAGCGCGCCCCGGCCGACCATGACTCCGTCACACCCGGTTTGCGCCATCATTGCCAGACCGTCGGCGTGGCTGAGCACGTCGCCGTTGCCGATCACCGGGATGGACACTGCCCGCTTTACCGCCGCAATCATTGCCCAATCCGCTGTGCCGCCAAACCCCTGGGCCCAGGTCCGGCCATGGATAATTACTGCCGAGGCGCCCGCAGCCTCGGCCATGGCCGCGAACTCCGGCGCGATCAGGCTGCGCTGATCCAGACCACTGCGGAATTTCACCGTCACCGGCCGGTCGGTGTTGGCGACCACCGCCTGTATCATGGCGCGGGCCAAGGCCATGTTCCGCATCAGGGCCACCCCGGCCCCTCGCTTCACCACCTTACGCACCGGGCAGCCCATGTTGATGTCAATGCAGTCGATGGGCAGGCTGGCCAGCCGGGCCGCGGCCCGGCCCATGTAGTCGAGATCGCCGCCGAACAGCTGCAGGCCGAAGGGACGTTCCGCAGCCACGGTGCGAAGCATGTCCAGGGTGTTCTTCTGGCCATACACCAGGCCGTGGCTGCTGATCATCTCGGAGTAGCAGAGGGCCGCGCCATGCTCGCGGCAGAGCAGGCGGAAAGGCAGGTCCGTGTAACCGGCTAGCGGCGCCAGCACCATGGGCGAGGCCAGCCGCAGCGGACCAATGGCAAGAGAGACGGGTGCGGCGGAGAGTTCCATGTTCACGGGGCAGGCAAGGGGCAACAAAAAAGGCGCTTCAGAAGAATTCTGCCGCGCCTTGATCAAGGGAGGGGAAGCGAGGTTATTTGCTGGCCTTCTGCTCCGGCGGTTTGACCTGGGGCGCTGGCGTCGGCGCCTGCTGGTCTTTCTTCAGGCTCTGCCTTCTGATCTTGTCGAGCACGCCGAGGTAGATATCCTCCGACATGTCGTCGATAATGGTCGCCAGGGCCTGGTTCTCGGAATCGGTAGTCACCTTGGCGTTTTCATAGTCTTCGGTATAGAGTTTCTTCGGCACTTCCCAGAGGATGGCGCCGCTCTTCAAATCCTTGAGCACATACCGGACAAAGATCTTTACCTTGTTCCCGGTGGCACTGGAGACCCCATCCCAGGAAACGCTGGGCAGGTCGATGGCCAGAATCTCACCGGCGAGGATATAATTGGCCTTGGCTTTGTCCTTGGTCAGGTCGATGGCTTCCGACTTCTGGAACCATCGTGACAGGGATTGATATACTTTGGCGTCGATGCCCAGTTTGTTGGTCCGGTTCTGCCAGTTGGGCATGTAAATGATCCGGGGCTCACCGCTGTACACATGGGGGTTGTAATAGCCGCAGCCGCCCAGGAAAAGAGCCAGCAGCAGCGCCACACCGAGTCCGATCGTTCCAGTTTTCAACATGGTTGTCCTTTTGCGGCCGGCTGGGCGTCGAAATGGCGCATGCACCGGAAAGTTGAACAGCTTTGGTCAGTTAGAGGACAATATTAACAAGTTTCTTTTGAACCACAATGATTTTTTTCGGTTCTTTTGTCTCCAGCAGTGTGGCGATCTTCTCATCGGCGATGGCCAGCCGCTGCAGGGTCTGGTCGTCGGCGTCGGCCGCGACCACCAGTTTGCTTCGAACCTTGCCGTTGATCTGGACCACGATGGTAATCTCGTCCTCGCGGGCCGCCTCCGGGTTGAATTGCGGCCAGACCGCGTCGTTGAGTTGCACCGGGTGGCCGCTCTCCTGCCACAGTTCCTCGCAGAAATGAGGCACCATGGGGAAGAGCAGGGTCAGCGCAGTCTCCAGGGTCTGGCGCAGCACCGCCGGATCAATGCCCTCAGCCTCGCCCAGCGACGAGGTGGTCAGGTTGACCAGTTCCATGACGCCGGAGATGGCGGTGTTGAAATGGAAGTTGGACTCGATGCTCTCCGTCACCCGGCGGATGGTCTGGTGGGTTTTGCGGTACAACTTTCGCGAGGCATCGTTGAGC
>CAZFPV010000237.1:0-4106 GCA_964521155.1 uncultured Desulfobulbus sp.
GCCACATCCTGGTACGGCACGAGCAGGGCGCGGTTCATGCCGCCGACGGCTATGCCCGGGCCTCAGGCAAGGTCGGCGTCGCCCTTCTGACCTCCGGACCCGGCGCCACCAACGGCGTCACCGCCATCGCCACCGCCTACTGCGACTCCATCCCCATCGTGGTCCTCACCGGCCAGGTGCCTCGGGCGCTGATCGGCAATGACGCCTTCCAGGAGGTGGACATCGTCGGCATCACCCGGCCCTGCACCAAGCACAACTACCTGGTCAGCGAACCCGAGGATCTGGTGCCGGTGCTGCGCGAGGCCTTCTATCTGGCGGCCTCCGGCCGGCCTGGCCCGGTGCTGGTGGACCTGCCCAAGGACATCATCGCCTCCATGATCGCCTTCCCGCCAAGGAAGCCGATCAAGATGCAGACCTACCAGCCCAACGTCAACCCCCATCCCTACCAGGTGGAAAAGGCTTGCCACGCCTGCCTCAAGGCCAAGCGACCGGTGCTCTACGTCGGCGGCGGAGTCATTCTCTCTGGCGGCAACGAGGAACTGACCCGGCTGGCCAGGCGGCTGAACATCCCAGTGACCATGACCCTGATGGGCCTGGGCGCATTTCCCGGCACGGACCCCCTGTCGCTTGGCATGCTCGGCATGCACGGCAGCTATGCCGCCAACATGTCGGTGGCCAAGAGCGACCTGCTGATTGCCGTGGGCGCGCGCTTTGACGACCGGGTCACCGGCCGGCTCGACGCCTTCGCTCCCCAGGCCAAGATTATCCACATCGACATCGACCCCTCCTCGATCAGCAAGAACGTTGGCGTCGACATCCCCATCGTCGCCGACTGCAACCTGGCGCTTCAAGCCATGAACGCTTGGCTGGACAAGTCCGACGAATTCAAGGAGAAGGATGTGACCGAGCATCACCAGCCCTGGGTCGAACAGGTCAGGGAGTGGGACGCCAAGCATCCGCTGGCCTATATGGACGCCGGCGAAATCATCAAGCCCCAGTATGTGATCGAAAAACTGCACGAGTTGACCGGCGGCGACGCCATCATCACCACCGAGGTCGGCCAGAACCAGATGTGGGCGGCCCAGTTCTACAAGTTCAATCACCCGCGCCGGCTGCTCACCTCGGGCGGGCTCGGCACCATGGGCTACGGCCTGCCCGCGGCCATCGGGGCTCAGATGGCGTTCCCCGAGGCCACGGTCATCGATGTGGCCGGCGACGGTTCGATCCAGATGAACATCCAGGAACTGGCCACGGCCAGGGAATGCGGTGCGCCGGTCAAGATCGCCATCCTCAACAACAACTACCTCGGGATGGTGCGGCAGTGGCAGGAGCTGTTCTACAACCGTCACTACGCCTCCACGGTCATGGAGTTCACCCCGGATTTCGTCGCCCTGGCCCAGGCCTACGGCGCGGTCGGCCTACGCGCCAAGACCAAGGCCGAGGTCGAGCCGGTGATCAGGGAAGCCCTGGCCGCCAAGAACGTCGTGATCATGGATTTCTCCATTCACCGCGAGGAAGGCGTGTTCCCGATGGTGCCCGCCGGCAAGGCCACCACCGAGATGCTCCTGGTGTAAGGCGACCGGGCAGGCGAGAACAACCGTGCGCCGTCGAGGCGCCTTGAACCGACACATCACGTCGAACAGGATCAACGACCATGAAACACACTCTTTCCGTGCTTCTTCGCAACAAACCGGGCGCCCTCTCCAGGGTGACCGGGCTCTTCAGCGGTCGAGGCTTCAACATCGAGAGCCTCTGCGTGGCAGAGACCTTTGACCCGCAGGTCTCCTGCCTGACCGTGGTCACCAAGGGCGAGGAGGCGATCATCGAGCAGGTCACCAAGCAGTTGCACAAGCTGATCGACGTCATCAAGGTCAACGACGTCAGCGAGGGCGAGTTCGTCGAGCGCGAGATGGCCCTGATTCGGGTCAAAGCCGAGGCCGGCACCCGAGCCGAGGTGTTGCGGATCATCGACATCTTCCGCGGCAAGGTGGTAGATGTCAGCCCCAACTCCTATGCGCTCGAGATCACCGGCTCGGACTCCAAGATCAAAGCGGTGATCGATATCCTGCGGCCGATCGGGATCAAGGAAATCGTCCGCACCGGCAAGATCGCCATGGTGCGCGCCCCGAAAAAATAACCGCCGCACCCAGCCCGGCGCGACCCGACGTTCCCCTCATCCTGGAATGCCCATGCAGAACATTGAACTCCCCCTGGCCCGCGAAGGTTTTCCCTTTATCTGCTTCAGTGGCTTCGCCACCCTGATCTTCGCCGTGATGGGCCTGCCCGTTCCCGCTCTGTTCTGCCTGGCGCTCACCGGGTTTACCACCTACTTCTTCCGGGACCCGTCGCGGATTCTGCCCGAGGAACCGGGGGCCATCGTCTGCCCTGCCGACGGCAAGGTCATCGTTGCCCGCGAGATCGAGGACGATCGTTTCCTCAAGGCACGGGTGATGAAGATCTCGATCTTCATGAATGTCTTCAACGTCCACGTCAACCGCATCCCGCTCGCCGGCACGGTGGAGCGGGTCGTGTTCTCGCCGGGGCGGTTCTATGCCGCCGACAAGGACAAGGCCGTGCTCCACAATGAGTACTGCGCGTTGACCGTCGCCACCCCCAACAACCTGCGCTACGCCGTGGTGCAGATTGCCGGCCTGATCGCCCGCCGCATCGTCTGCCGGGCCGAACCCGGCGACCGGGTGATGGCCGGCCAGCGTTTCGGCCTGATTCGCTTCGGTTCCCGCGTCGATCTCTATCTGCCGCCCACGGTGCGGCTGGCAGTCCATGAGGGCCAGAAGGTCAGGGCCGGCGAAACCGTCCTCGCTCTGCTCGGGCAGACCGATCTCAACGCCGAAGCACCGCATCAATAAAGATTCCTTTGCCTGAATCGGCCTTGTCCCGTATAATGGCACCCAGCCAATCGGACGCGATTTGGGCGTTGTTTCGCGCCAAAATCAGCCCGTTTGCCGCAGGCGGACTACCAAGGCGGAACCCCCCGCAAGCATCGCCGCGCCAACTCTGAACACCCGCAAGCCGGTACACCGGCCTGGAACCGACCATGGAAAACACCACCCCGCCCAACCGCTTTTACGTCGTCCCCTGCATGCTGACCATCTGCAGCCTGTTCAGCGGCTTCTATTCGATCATCTCCTCGATAAACGGCCACTTCGTCGCCGCCGCCGTCGCCATCCTGGTGGCCGGCGTCTTCGACGGCCTGGACGGCCGGGTGGCGCGCATGACTGGATCGACCTCCACCTTCGGCATGGAACTTGACAGCCTCTGCGACATGGTCGCCTTTGGGGTCGCCCCAGGGGTGCTCGCCTATCTCTGGGCCTTGACTCCCTACGGCCGCTACGGCTGGCTGGCGGCCTTTCTCTACGTGGCCGCCACCGCCCTCCGCCTGGCCCGGTTCAACTCCCAGACCGTGGCCAGCCCCAGTCACGACTTTACCGGCCTGCCCTGCCCAGCCGCAGCCGGCGTAGTCGCAACCGCCGTCCTCTTCAGCAGCGACGTCTTCAAAACCACGGACACGGTGCAGCACGTGTCCCTGCTGGTGCTGGTCTACATCCTTTCCTATCTGATGATCTCGACGCACACCTATTCGAGCTTCAAGCACCTGGACATCCCCAAGGAAAAACGGTTTCAGCTGATCATTGGTCTGATCCTGCTGGTGATCCTGCTGGCCAGCGACCCGCCCAAAACGCTCTTCCCCGCGCTCTTTCTCTACATCCTCTCCGGCCCGGCAATTGCCCTCTACAGCCGCGTGAAGGGGAAAAAACTCAAGGCCGCCAAGCAGGAACAGTCACCGCTGTAACCGGCTCCGGCGCTTTCACAAACCGTTGCCCGTGCGCATCACCGGTGGCAGCGCCCGGGGTCGCCGACTGATCGCACCCAAGGCGGGTGTCGAAACCATTCGCCCGACCTGTGACCGGGTTCGCGAGGCCCTGTTCAACATCCTCGGCCAGCGGACAGCGTACAGCATCTGTCTCGACCTGTTCGCTGGCACCGGAGCGATCGGGGTCGAGGCACTCAGCCGGGGGGCTGAATTTGTCCTCTTTATCGACCAATCCCTGGAGGCGGGACGGCTGATCGCGGCCAACCTGCAGACA
>CAZFPV010000238.1:0-4087 GCA_964521155.1 uncultured Desulfobulbus sp.
GGTAGTGAGGATGCGGCTGTCATAGATGGACTTTTTGTACGATTCGGTCCAGAGATGGAAAACAGTGCGGCCGGTCAGGTTGATCAGGGCGTCCTGGTCGGCAACCCGCTGCTGCCAGCCGCCGGGCTTGGTGGTGTCAGCGGAAACGTAGCTCAGGTTGGCGTGGCCGGGCAGCCGGCAGGTGCGGCTGCTGCCGATGACCGTAACCGCGTGGCCGAGTTCGAGCAGGCGGGCGGTCAGGGCCGAACCGACAAATCCAGTGCCTCCGGTTATCAGTATCTTCATGGCGCCTCCAGTCAGGGATGCGGAGTTGATCGCGGTACGTTCATTGTGGCAAAAAAGTAACCATCCCGGCGGCAAAGGGCAAAGGGAAACGGGACAGGCGCTTTGCGGGCTTGCCGGCCTATTTGACGAAGAACAGGACGATTTCGATGGCGATCAGGATGATGATGATCCACTCCAGCATGCTGGAATGACTATGCTTCTGCTCGTCGGCCATCATCTCCAGCAATTCCTGGATAACCTCCAGCCGGTTTTCCAGGACCGTGGCCCTGGGGGTGATTTCCAGATACCGGGAAAGGGCCAGGTAATAATGCTCTAACTCCGGGTATTCCCAGATGAATTCGGGTGTGTCGAGCAGGTTGAACTGAAGGATAATATGAGATTTCTCCAGGTAGACCCGACCCCGCTCCTTGGCCAGCCTGGTTCGCGACAGGGCGATGGAGCCCTTCCGCGCCAAGGTTTCCGGGATATACTTGGTTTTCTTGATAGTCTCCTCGATGGAGGACTCAAACGAGGCCAGCTTGGTCGACTGGGCCAGCGCGTGGGCGAGCGACAGGCACACCAGTTCGGAAACATCGCCGATGTCGATCAGGTCGTGGCGAATGCGGATGCCGTCTTCCGCGCCTTTCTGATAGTCAAGCTCCTCCTCGATGAAGGGTTCCAGAGCGTTGACCGCGTATTTGAGGAGGGTGTCGATCAGCCGTTTTTCAGACTCGTAGTCGTAGCTGCAGAGGACGCAGACGCCGTAGTCGAAGACAAAGGCGTGCACGCCCTCGTCCGGGTTGAGGAGGATGACGTTGCGCATCCGGGCCGCGTGCATCTGCTTGCCCAGGTAGTCGTAGAGATTGTCGAACTCGAAACGTTCGGCGATGCAGAGGGCTCGGAGCTTGCTCATGGGATGGGGAATGTCGACTCGCTGGTCCTGGGGTTGCGTCCCGAACCGCCAAGCGTTTCAGGGCTCGGGGCAGGGCAATGGCAGGGGAGGGCGGGAGGCTCGGTCGCGTCTATTCGCTGCCCTCGGCGTTGGTTTTTTGTTGGCCGTGCAGTTCCGGAGAGTATCGTTTGATGCAGTCCGGGCAGATGCCGTGGATGAAGCCGGTATTGGACTGGTCGGCAACAAAGTGTTCCAAGCTGGTCCAGAAGGCCTTGTCACCCCTGATTTTCCCGCAGGAGGCGCAGACCGGCAACACCTGCTCCAAATAGCCGACTCGCAGGAGCAGCTTGTAGGTGTGGCGGATAATCACCGTTGCCACTGCGATGATGATGACGCTCTCAAACAGCGATTCCCGCCAGTTGATGGGGGTTGCCGGGCCGCCGAGGAGGACGTAGGGGATGTCGATGATCTCGTCGAGCCAGATGAGGGCCACTATGAGCAGGATAGCCAGAGTCTCGTACCAGCAGACCTTTTTGGCGATCAGATTCGTTGTCGACTGTTCCATAACCATTCCCGGCCTTGTCGTTGATCCTTGCGCCCAGGGGCGCGGGAGGGGACGTGCTTCGCCTTGCAAGCTTGGTCAGACAATTCACCATACCGCCTTTTTCCGGGCGGCACAGCAGAAAAAAAACGGTCTCAGACCGGGAAGAGTCCTGCGCAGCAGGAAAAATCCCGCCGTCCGGCAGGGGGTTGCAGTCGGCGGAGCCGCTATTGGAAATCGAGGTGACTGGCAAGGATGCGGGCTTCGTCCAGGGGGATGACCTCGGGCTCGATCCGCTGCAGATCCTCGACATTCCAGCTGCCCTGGCATTGGAGCAGGGCCAGGGCCTCGGTGCGGGAGGCGGCCAGCACCACGACCTCGGCCTGGAGGTAGTTCTCCTGGTGGATGTGCGGTTCATCAAGCATGGACCAGCTGGAAAACCGCTTGCTGTGCCGCCAGACAAAGATCTGCATCATGCTCCTCCCGGGTTTGGAAACGGTTGGCCAGGGGACCGTCCCTGCATTGATCTGGATACTACCCGGTCGGGGCCCTGGGGCAAAGCGCAAACCCTGGCTATGGGGTATGCACCCGTTCTCCGTTGACCTTTTTTTGCGATGGGCTATAACTGTTGGCGCAGCTGCGGATGCGGAACCCAGGGCGCGGCTGGGGCGGGCTGCGGCATGGACACAGGGAAAAGGAGGGCGGCATGGAAATTCTGATCGTCGGCGCCGGCGCCATGGGCGGTCTGTTCGCGGCCCTGCTGACCCCCCATGCCGCGGTGACGCTGCTCACCACCAACCAGGAGCATGCCGGGGCCATTGAGGCCCATGGACTGGCACTGACCGCTCTGGACGGCGCCACCCAACATGTGCAGGTCAGGGTCCGCACCGATCCGAGGCGATGTGAAGGCCAGGCGGATCTGGTTCTGATCTGCACCAAGGCCGGGGCCACCGGGGCGGCGGCACGCTCAGCCGGGGACCTGCTGGCCCCTGACGGCCTGGTCCTCACCCTGCAGAACGGGCTTGGCAACCTGGAGCAAATCGAGGCTGAGGTGGGGCCTGCGCGGGCCGCGGCCGGGGTCACCGCCCAGGCCGCCACCCTGTTGGGACCGGGCCAGGTGCACCATGCGGGCTGCGGCCCGACCGCCATCGGGGTGCGGACCGGCCAGGAGCGGCGCCTGGAGGCCGTCGCCGCCCTGTTCAATCGGGCAGGCATCGACACCAGCCTGAGCGACGACGTCGACAGTCTGCTCTGGTCCAAACTGGTGGTCAATGTCGGCATCAATGCCCTCACCGCCCTGATGCGGGTACCCAACGGAGTTCTCGCCAGGTATCCGACCTGCGAGGGGCTCATGGCCGATGCGGTCGTCGAGGCGGTGGCCGTGGCCCGCAGCCTGGGCATCGCCATGGACGAGGAGCAACAGCTGGCCCGGGTCAGGCAGGTCTGCACCCTGACCGCGGCCAACCGCAGTTCCATGCTCCAGGATATCCTCCGGGGGACGGCCACTGAAATCGAGGTCATCAACGGCGCTGTTGTCGCCCGTGGCCTGGCGACCGGCATCCCTACCCCAGTCAACAGCCTGCTCACCCGCCTGGTCAAGGCCTTGGAGGCCACCGCCAGCGACCGGATCTGATTGCGTTTCCCTCATCCCTGCAAGGAGAAGCCATGCACGCCAAGAAACTGACCATTCCGGACATCAGAAACCGTAAGAACGGCGTCCCCATTTCGGTCCTGACCGCCTATGACTACCCCTGGGCGAGGATGGTTGACGCAGCCGGGATCGACATCGCCCTGGTGGGCGACAGTCTGGGCATGGTGGTGCTCGGCCACCCGGATACGGTTTCGGTGACCATGGAGGAGATGATCCACCACACCAAGGCGGTGGTGCGCGGCGTCGAGCACGCCCTGGTGGTCACCGACATGCCCTTTGGCTCCTACAACAGTTCGATCCCGGCGGCCATCAACAACGCGACCCGTATCCTCAAGGAGGGCCGGGCCGACGCGGTTAAGCTGGAGGGCGGCGTAGCCATGGCCGAGACGGCGGCGGCCATCGTCCGCGCCGGCATTCCGGTGCAGGGGCATATTGGGCTTACGCCGCAGACCGCCACCAGCCTGGGCGGCTTCAAGGTCCAGGGCAAGAGCGCCCAGGCCGGACGGCAACTGATCGAGGACGCCATCGCCCTGGAGGATGCCGGCTGCTTCTCCATCGTGCTCGAGGCCATCCCCGCGCCCCTGGCCGAACACATCACCGGGCGGATCGCCATCCCCACCATCGGCATCGGCGCCGGCCCCGGCTGCGACGGCCAGGTGCTGGTGATCCACGACCTGGTCGGCCTCTACGACCGGTTCACGCCGAAATTCGTCAAGCAGTACGCCCGCCTGAGCGATAC
>CAZFPV010000239.1:0-4009 GCA_964521155.1 uncultured Desulfobulbus sp.
CGAGGGAAAATTCCACGGGGTGATGGCGGCGCAGACGCCCACCGGCTCCTTGAGTACCAGGATGCGCTTGCCCTGCTGGCCCATGGGGATGGCGTCGCCGTAAACTCGCTTGCCTTCCTCGGCGAACCACTCGATGTAACTGGCGCCGTGCCGGATCTCTTCCCTGGCCTCGGCCAGCGGCTTGCCCTGTTCGGCGGTCATAATCGCAGCCAGGTCTTCCAGATGGGTCAGGATCAGATCGTACCAGCGGCGCAGGAGCCGGGCCCGCTCCTTGGCGGTCAATGCCCGCCAGGCAGGCCAGGCCTGATGGGCAGCGCGGATGGCCTCGTCGGTCTCGGTCGCCCCCAGCGCGGGCGCGGATCCGATCGGCTCGCCGCTGGCCGGATCGACCACCACAAGCCGCGGCCGGCCGGCGCCCTCTATCCAGCGACCGCCGATATAGCACTGGGAGCGCAACAACTCCTGATTGTGTAACTCCATCGCTCCGTCTCCACTCCCGCCTGTTCGCGGGCCTCCGGTCATCCGTCGCCATCGCTGCGAATCTGACTGCAGGAATGATATTTCTTTCAGCAAGTCTTGCGTTTATGCTACCATGGAAGAAAAGATGCCACTATACACAAAACCGATTCCCTTTGCATCCCGATAACACCCGGCAGCCATGAGCGTCGAACACCGCCGATCACCACGTCTCACCGATTTCCTTCCCCTCGAGGTGCATGTTCTGGACCGGGACAGCACCCGGGTCCTTGCCGGTCCCTTTGCCGGCCGGATCATCGACATCTCCATGCACGGCGCCTGCCTGCTGATGAGCCAGGTCTTCCGGGACGGTTTCCATCTCTTCCACACCACCCGGGACAACGATTCCGCCCTCCTGCACCTGACCTTCGCGCAACCGCCCGACCTGGCGGGGCTCACCCTCATCGCCTTGCCGGTCTGGATGGATCTCTACCGTCTACGCGGAATCAGCGCCTTCAAGATGGGTGTGGACTTTACCGAAAACCCGGAAGCACAACAGATGAAGGAACTGCAGCGGGCCATCCGGCAGAATCAGGAACAACGGGCGAGTTGGTGGCAGCGATCGCTGGCGACGCTGGGCCAAAACGATTGAACCCCCTGTTCTACCTGACCGTCGCGGGCGGGATCCCCCGGCTGAAAGGCCGGCTTACTCTTTCTCACCCTCCAGAAAAAAAGCGCTGACGGGTTGCTCCACGCCGCGCAGCCGCATCTCTCCCAACGCCCCGACCTTGAAGCAGGGGTCGATTTCGCCGCGCACCGCCTCGGTACAATAGATGCGGCCGACGGAGGATTCCGCCGCCAACCGCTGGGCGATGTTGACCGCATTGCCGATTACGGTGTAATCCAGCCGCCGGGCCGAACCGATGTTGCCGAGAAACACCGGTCCGCCGGTGACCGCGATGCCCAGATCGACGCCGGCAAAGCTCGGATGCGTTGCTGACCACCGATCGCGCAGTGCCTGGAAAGCCTGACCTATGGACCAGGCCGCCCGGGCCGCCGCCAAACCGGGCCGGTCGAGTCGGACCGGCGCACCGAAGATGGCCAGGGCCGCATCGCCCATGAACTTGTCCACCGTCCCCCGATGCTGAAACACCGCCTCGGTGAAAAAGCGGAAAAATTCATTGAGGAACGAACGCAGCTGCGGCAGTTCGACCTGCTGCACCAGCCGGGTGAAGTTGCGGATGTCGGCGAACAGCACCGTGACCGTCTCGATGCCCCCCACGCACATCAGATCCGAGTTTTTCGCCATGAGCAGCTCGGCCACCTCGGGCGCCACATACTGCTCAAACAAGGTCCGCATCCGCGTGGTCGCGGCCAACTGCTGTATGGAGCGCAGGTTGTCAATAGCGACCGCGGCCTGACTGCAGATGATCGACAGCATCTCGATGTCGGCCTCGGAAAAGCGTTCGTCCGTCTGCCGCTGGCTGATGTTGAGCACACCGACAATCTGCCCGCGCAAACGCATGGGAAAGGAGATGGCGGTGACGATGTCGGGATGCTTCAGCAGGGGTGAAAAGATGGAGGCGGCCTGGTCCTCCTTGTTAAGGATGACCGGCTTGCCTCGCTGAAAGACCCAGCCAGCGATCTGGTCACCGGGATGCAGACGGATCGAGGCAATCAACTCCGGGGCCATGCCCCGGCTGGCAGCGATGTGGAGACAGCCGTCGGTCTCGTCGAAGAGCATGACGGTGATCTGGGTGACGCCGGTCTGCCGGTCCACCGCCTCGATGAGGCCGTCGAGAATCTCCTGCTCCGAGGAGGCGGCGAGGAAACGCTCGCCCAGCGTGTACAGCGGCAGCAGGGTGCGCAGACGGATATTCTCCTGCCGCAGCCGGAACCGCTCCGTGGCCCGTTCAACCGTCCGCCGCAGATGGGCGCCCTCAGCCGGCAGCTGCACCACGTCGGAGAAGCCGGCCTCCAAGGCGTCGCGAAGCATGGCCTGATCGACGACGCCAGCGAGCAGGATGCAGGCCAGACCCGGCTGGATCGCCTCCAAGTCGGCCACGACGCGGCCCAGATCGGCCCCAGCCGCCTCCTCCACCAGCAAGACCGCGCTGACGCGGTGCTGCCGGCAGGCCTGTGCCAACTCTGTGAAGTCCCGGCAGCGAATGACCGGATACCCCTCCAGCAGAGCGGCAATGGCCTCGGTCCGAACCTCGTCGGCGGTATGAAGAAGGACAGCTACTTTCATGCGAAACTCCCTGCGGGACAACTCGTTTACGTATTTGTCATGGTAGCATCATGAGGACCCCAACGCAAGAAATAGCCTTAGCCGGACGCAGGCCGCTCTTGGCTGTTCATCCCGGCCATTGTGGGGTATACTCCCTCTCCCATGAAGGCGCCTACCACCCATATTCCCCTGGCGGAACGGATGCGGCCGACGCGGCTTGCGGAGTTCGTCGGCCAGGAACACCTGATGGCTGAAGGCAAGCTGCTGCGCCAGCTCATCGACAGCGGCCGTATTCCCTCGCTGGTGCTCTGGGGTCCGCCCGGATCGGGCAAGACCACGCTGGCCACCATTCTCGCCCACGCCACCCAGGCCCAGTTCGTCTTTTTTTCGGCCGTGCTCTCCGGGGTCAAGGAGATCCGCCAGATCGTCGAGCAGGCCCGGGCGCATCAGGCGGCAAGCGGCGGCCAGACCATCCTCTTTGTCGATGAGATCCACCGCTTCAACAAGGCCCAGCAGGACGCCTTCCTCCCCCACGTGGAAAGCGGCCTGCTCACCCTGATCGGCGCGACCACGGAGAATCCTTCCTTCCAGATCACCGCGCCCCTGCTCTCCCGCTGCCAGGTGCTGCTGCTCTCGCCCCTGCCCCGGGAGGCGATCAGGCAGGTGATGGCGCGAGCCTTGGCCGATCCGGAGACAGGACTGGGCGGGGATAACTTGACCATTGACGAGACGGCCATGGCGCTGTTGGCCGAGGCGGCGGATGGTGACTGCCGGCGGGCGCTCAACCTGCTTGAGACCGCGGCCGCCCTGACCCTGGACCAGCAGTCTCGGGATGCCGACGCGCCGGCCCGCATCACCGCCGAATTCGTGCGCGAGACCCTGCAGCAGCGCACCCTGCGCTACGATGCCGCAGGCGAAGAGCACTACAACCTCATCTCCGCCCTGCACAAGAGCCTGCGCGACAGCGACCCGGACGGGGCTGTCTACTGGCTGGCACGGATGCTGGCCGCCGGCGAGGACCCGCTCTATGTGGCCCGGCGGATGATCCGCTTTGCCTCGGAAGACATCGGCATCGCCGATCCCCAGGCGCTGCGGATGGCTCTCGACGGCCGCGAGGCCTATCACATGCTGGGCACACCCGAGGGCGAACTGGCCTTGGCCGAAGTTGCCGTCTATCTGGCCACGGCCCCCAAGAGTAACGCCGTCTATGTAGCCTGGGGCAAGGCCCGGGCCGACATCGAACGGACCGGTTCCCTGCCGGCGCCGCTGCATCTGCGCAACGCGCCCACCAGGCTGATGCGGGAGATCGGCTACGGCAAGGGC
>CAZFPV010000240.1:0-3984 GCA_964521155.1 uncultured Desulfobulbus sp.
TGTCCCGATAGATCTCGGAGGCATTGTTCTCCTCGAACAGGCCACCTTCGGGGACAGTCTTGCGCATGGCCTTGAACATGGACTGGATAAAAATGGCTTCGAACTCCTGACAGGATTTCTTCAGCGACGATCTGTCCCGCTGGGTCTTGCGCACGTCCGGGGTCTGTTGTGCGGCAGCCACGGCTGCCTGGGGGTCAATGGTGGATTTCATGGGCTCTGCCTCCGGTTCTGGTCGACTGGTTCAGGCTGTGCTGCCCGTTGTGCTGGCGCCCGGCCCTTAGAGGATGACAAGTTCACCCTGCAATGCACCTGCAGCCTTGATGGCCTGGAAGATGGCGATCAGGTCGCGCGGGGTCGCGCCAATGGCGTTGAGCGCCTTGGCGACCTCGCCGATGTTGACCCCCATCTGCATGACCACCAGGTTGCCTTCTTCTTCCACGGTGTTGATAGTGGTGGTCGGAGCGGCCACAGTGGCGCCCGCGGCCAACGGGTTGGGTTGGGAGACCTGAATCGATTCGGAGATGATCAGGTTGAGGTTGCCATGCGACACTGCCACGGTGGAGATGCGCACATCCTGTCCCATGACGATGGTCCCGGTGCGCTCGTTGACCACAATGCGCGCCGGAGTGTCGGGTTCGATGTCAATGGCCTCCAGATCCGAAATGAAGGTCACTATCTCGCCGGTGTATGCTGTCGGTTTACGCACCTTGACCGAGCGCGAGTCCAACGACTGGGCGGTGCCGTCGCCGAAATGGCCGTTGATGGCTTCGGCCATTCGCGCCGCGGTGGTGAAGTCGGTGGCGCGCAGCTGAAAGAGCAGTTCGCCGGAGTCCGGCAGGCTGTAGTTGACGGCCCGCTCGACAAGGGCCCCGCCAGTGACCCGGCCCGAGGTGGGGAAATTCTTCTGCACCTTGGCCGCCTTGCCGCCAAAAGCGATGCCGCCCACAGCCAGCGGCCCCTGGGCCACGGCATAGGTGTTGCCGTCCGGTCCTTTGAGCGGCGTCATCAAGAGGGTGCCGCCAGAGAGACTGGAGGCGTCGCCAATCGAACTGACGAGAATGTCGATGGCCGAGCCAGGCCGGGCAAAGGCCGGCAACTGGGCTGTGACCATGACCGCGGCCACGTTGTCGGTCTTCATCTGCTTGAACACATCGGCGGGAATGCCCATGCCCATCCGCTTGATCATGTTGATGATAGCCTGCTTGGTGAACACCGACTTCTTGATGTCGTCGCCGGTGCCGTTGAGGCCAATGACCAGGCCATAGCCCATCAACTGGTTGTCGCGCACGCCCTCGATGTCGGCCAGATCCTTGATGCGGGTCGCGCCGGCCTGGGACGCGGCGCCAAGGAGTGCGGCGAGGAGGGTGAAGCCAAAGAGGGCAAAGAGGCTGCGGTTCATGGTCATCGTAGTGCTTGAGGTGCTCAGAAGGGCCAGGTGTTGTCGAAAATGCGCATCAGCCAGCCCGGTTTCTGTTTGTCGGAGATCGCTCCCTTGCCGGTATAGGCAATCTGCGCGTTGAGAATGTTGCCCGAATCCACGGTGTTGTCGGCGGTGACGTCATACTGGCGAACAATGCCGGTCAGGTAGATGATCTGGTTTTCGTTGTTCACCGTCACTGACTTGCCGCCGCGAATCTTAAGGTTGCCGTTGGGAAAGACCTCGATCACCTGGGTGGTCAGGGTGGCGACCAGGTTTTCCGTGCGGGTGGTCTTGCCGGTGCCGGAGAATTTATTGTCAAAGTTGGCGTCAACCATGGCCGCTGTGTCGAGATTGGCATTTTTTTCCTCCATCACCTTCTCGAAACCGAATAGACTGGAGATGCCGGCAGTCATTGAGGAAGAACGGTCGGTGTCGGTGGTGGCCTGCTTGGAGGCGCTGGCCTTTTCCTGGATGATCACAGTGACGATGTCGCCGACTCGTCTGGCCTTGACGTCGGCCAGCCAGCTGCCTTCATCGCCGTTCCACAAGGTGCCGGGAGATTGCGGTTTGGGGTCTGCGGCCACTGGCTCCAGCAGCGGCTCAGGGACCACGCTCACCTCGTTGGCTTTGTTGCTGCAACCGGCCGCTGTCAGGCTGGCAAACAGGAGCATGGCCATCAGCATCCTGGCCATGGCCTGCGGGAAGGCGGCACAGAAGGAATGGGGTACAGCGGTTGAGCGGCGCATGATCAGAACTCCACGGAAACAATGCCCGGGCCATCGACCCGGCAATGGATCACCTTGTTGGAACCGATGTTTTTCACCTGGATGGTTTCCCCCAGCCTGCCGTCGGTTTTGGCCAGTCCTTTGGTGGAAAGGTTCAAGGCCCCCTTGCGGGCGTAGATGCTGACCAGGTCTCCTTCCTTGATCACCGGCGGCGAGGCGATGTGCTCCTGCTCGATCGGCTTGCCGGCATTGACCGTGCGGGCCACCTGCATGCCGACCAGTTCTTCCTTGGCCAGGAACGGTTTGGTCAGATTGTCGACCCGCTGCCGTTCCAGGGCCACCATCTCCTCGGTGATGGTCTCACCCTTACGCAGTGTGGTGACGGCTGTGGCGACCTCGGCCATGGCCTCCAGCTTGCCGCGAACAATGCAGTTGCCGGCCGGCTTGCTGTCCACGAAAAACCGGATGGTGAAACTCGAACTGCTGAGGATGTCCGGCCGCGAAGGGATGACCTTCCAGCTCACCTCGCCTGCGGGCAGGACCAGTTGCTCCGGCGCCTTGAACGAGGCGAGGCGAACCTCTGCCCTGGGCATTTTTGCGGCGTTCTCCTTCAGGTAGTCTTCGACAATCTTTCGCAGTTGCTCCTGGCCGATGCTGGCGCCCTTGCGTTCGACCAGGATGGTCTCGCTACCCTGCCAGTCGACCTCGGCAGCCTCCGGCCGGTTGCGCAGGGAGGTGATGACCGTAACCACGTACAGCTCCTTGGTTTTTCCCGGCGGAGGCGAGGTTCCTACCGGCAGCTTGCCCACAGCCTCGGCCTGGCTGCCCGCAGGCGTGATTTTGGCGATATCGGCAAGGGTAATCCGCGGTCCGGCGACGCTGGCCTTGACCTGAAAGTGCACCGCCACCTGGGCCTGGGTCTCGGGGGCAAAGGCCAACAACAGGGCCAGGAGGAGCGGCAGCAGAAAATTCAATGCATTACACCATGTTGGTGGTGGTCTGCATCATCTCGTCCGAGGTGGTGACCACCTTGGAATTGATCTCAAAGGCTCGCTGGGTGGTGATCATGTGGGCCATCTCCGCCACCAGGTTGACGTTGGAGTTCTCCACATATCCCTGCAGCAGCCGACCATACCCCTCTGTGCCTGGCGTGCCCGTGGCCGCCGTGCCCGAAGCCTCGGTCTCGCGGAACAGATTCTTGCCAATGGCCATCAGCCCGGCCTCGTTGACAAAGTCGGCCAGATCCAGGTTGCCCAGCTCGGTGGAGGTAGTGTCGTCGCCAACAATGGCGCTGACCACGCCGGACTCGCTGATGGTGATCTCGCGTGCATCCTCGGGGATGACGATCTCGGGCTGGATGGTGTAGCCGTCCGAGGTGGTCAGCCGGCCCTCGCCGTCAAGCTTGAGGTTGCCCGCCCTGGTGTAGGCGGTGTTGCCGTCGGGCATGGCCACCTGGAAAAAGCCTGCACCCTCGATGGCCACATCGAGCGGGTTTTCGGTCTGGACGATATCGCCTTCGGTGAAGACCTTGGTCACCGCCGCCGGCTTGACGCCCAGGCCGACCTGGATGCCGGTGGGCGAGCGGGTGTCGGCCGAGGTGGGGCTGCCTGGCACCTTCATGATCTGGTAGAGCAGATCTTGAAAATCGGCCCGACTCTTCTTGAAGCCGGAGGTGGAGACGTTGGCCAGGTTGTTGGCAATAACGTCCATGTTCAGGTTTTGCGCCGACATGCCGGTGGTTGATGTCCAGAGTGATCGCATAGGTCGCGTGCCTCGTGGTGATGGTTCAAAAAATCAGTTCGTCGCGGTTTGGCTTTCAGCCCACCGTGCCCAGCTCGT
>CAZFPV010000241.1:0-3972 GCA_964521155.1 uncultured Desulfobulbus sp.
GCCAAGACAGAGGGCGCGGACGGCCCCCAGGGCGAAATCAAGGCGGCCAGCGCCGAGGACGTCTATTACATCCTCGAGGCCGCCGATTCGGTGGCCTTTGTCCCCGGCTATGGACTGGCCGTAGCCCAGGCTCAGCATGTGGTCAAGGAACTGGGTGACCTGCTCGAGGCCAATGGCGCCGAAGTGGTCTACGCCATCCACCCGGTGGCCGGCCGCATGCCCGGACACATGAATGTCCTGTTGGCCGAGGCCAATGTCCCCTATGATCAGCTGGTGGAGATGGACGACATCAACCCGCGTATGGACAGCATCGATGTCTGCGTGGTCATCGGCGCCAACGACGTGGTCAACCCGGCGGCAGTCAACGATGAGAAAAGCCCGATCTACGGCATGCCGATCATCGAGACATTCCGCGCCAGGACGGTGATTGTCCTCAAGCGCTCGATGAGTCCGGGATTTGCCGGCATCGAGAACGCGCTCTTCTTTGGCGAGAACACCCGTATGTATTTTGGCGACGCCAAGGCCTCGATCCAGGCGCTGGTGGCGGAATTCAAGGGCGGGAACTGAAAAAACGAAAAGGCGCCGGCCCATGGGGCGAGACGGTATCCCGTCGCCGCCCCGGTGGCCGGTCACTCCTCGCAAAGCAGCGAGATGGTGTACTGCAGGTCAACGATGGCGTTGTGGTACTCAAGATCGCCCGCGCCTTGCCTGCACTGCAACTCAATACGGTGTGCAGCCTCGGCCAGATCAGCCAGGCCAATGTTGAGCAAAGCGCCCTTGACCGCGTGCGCGGTCCGGCCCAGCGGTTCCATGTCACCCTCGGCCGCAAGCTCGGCCAGCCGGTTCATGTGGCCGCGGAGGGTGGCGAGAAACACCGGAATCATGGCCTCGCTCCGCTGCTCGTTCAGCAGGTAGGCGGTCTGCAGATGTTGTTTAATCGTGTCCAGATACGCTTGACGTTCCATCCCAGGTCCTCGTTTTGATGGTCCAGCCGGTTGCTGTGTCGGCCCAGCTTAGAGCATTTCCCCTGTTGATACAACCCCCCAGCCCGGCGCAATATGCATCCCCTCGAAACGCAAGTGCGGCAGACCTGGATCGACCTCAAGCTACCGCGGGCGGGGGTACTCGTCGGGGTGTCGGCCGGGCCGGATTCCATGGCCCTGCTCCACCTCCTCGCCGCCCTGGGGGTGGGCATCATCCCGCGGCTGATGGCCGCGTACATCGACCATGGCCTGCGGCCCGGCGAAACCCGGGCGGAATGGGAATGCGTCGTCACGGCCGCAGACCGGCTTGGCCTCGCCTGCGTCCGGGAACGGATCGAGGTCGCGCCATTCGCGGCTGCGCGAAAAATGTCGCTTGAGCACGCGGCCAGGGAACTGCGGTATCGGGCCTTCGCTGACCTGAGCAGGGTGCATGGCGTGAGCCTGATCGCGGTGGCGCACACCGCCGACGACCAGGTCGAAGAGGTGCTGCTCCGGCTGCTGCGCGGCGGCGGCCGCAAGGCTCTTTCGGGCATGCGGTCACGGTCGGACAACCTGATCCGCCCTCTGCTCGGCGTCCGCAAGGATGCGTTGCTGGCGTATCTCAAGCAAAAACAGATCCCGTTTTGCATTGACTCCAGCAACGACGATCCCCGCTTTCTCCGCAACCGCATCCGTGGACAACTTCTACCCCTGCTTGAGCGCGAGTACGATCCCGGCATCCGCCGGGCCATCCTCAAGACCGCCTCCAACCTGGCCGAGGATGAGGATCTGCTGGAGTCGCTCCTGGCCACGGCTTGGGACGAAGTGATTGAATTGCACGATGCCCGGAAGGACACCCCAGCAACAGGCCGTCTTCAGCGCGAGCCATTTCTCGACCTCCACCCGGCCCTGCAGCGGAGACTGCTTGAGCGGTTGCTCTGGTTGCTCGGTGATGACGCTGGCTTTGCCCACATCCTCGCGGTGCTCGAGGCTGCCCGGAAGGGACGGACCGGCGGAGAACTGCACCTGAGCCGGGGTCTGCGGGTCCGGATCGGCCGCGAACACCTGGAGTTTGCCTATCCCCGGGGCATAGGTCCATGGCGTGGCCGGACTGGCGATGGAGGAGAAGGCCGATGAACCTCAGACAGCGCCTACAGCAGCGATTTCCCGAGATTGCGCCCGCCAGGCTGCCCGGTGGCTTTGACCGGGTCGGCGATATTGCGGTCCTAAGCCTTGTCCCGGAGTTGCATCCCCTTGAGCGGGAGATCGGCGCCATCGTCCTGGCAGGACGTCCGGACCTCCGGGTCGCGGCCAAGCGAGCGGGCGAACATGAGGGTGAGCATCGCACCCGACCGCTGGCGGTGATTGCCGGTGAGCAACGACTGACCACAGTGCACCGGGAAAACGGCGTTCAGCTCCATCTTGATCTCGGCCAGGTCTATTATTCCGTGCGTTCGGCCCATGAGCGCGCTCGCATCGCTGCCCAGGTGCGCGCGGGGGAGTCGGTGGCCGTGCTCTGCTCGGGCGCTGGGCCCCTGCCGCTGATCATTGGTCGTCACAGCCAGGCTGGCGAGATCGTCGGCATCGAACTCAATCCAGTCGCCCATGCCTATGCCTTGCGCAATCTTGCTGCCAACCGCGGGGTCACCCCTACCCGCTTCCTTGCGGGCGACGCCGTCCAAGTGCTGCCGGTGCTTGGCCGGCAATTTGACCGGATTGCCCTTGTCCTGCCCCATGGCGGTGCACGACTACTGCCCTGTGCTCTTGATGCGCTCAAGCCTGGCGGCATGCTCCACTTCTACGGCATGCAGGCCAAGGGTCACGAAAACGCCCTCCTGGCCGAACTGACGGATGCCTGCGGGCAGCGTGGCCTGCACCCGCGCCTTATCCGATCCGTTGCCTGTGGCCATTGCGGTCCCAGGGTGCACCGGGTCTGCCTGGACGTTCTGATCGATGCCACAACGTGAGAGCATCCGCAGTCGTGGTGTTTGCAGTTCCAGTCAATCCATGCTACTTTGTCTCCTTTTCCGGCCCACCAGGCCGTCCCACCATCTTATCCAGGAGCATTACCAATGACACCCCCCGGATTTGTCAAAAAAGAGACCCTTTACCTGGCAATGTTCGTGGCCCTGATCCTTGGCTTCCTCGGCGGCGTCGTCTTCACCGTCTACCGAGCCCCGGCCGATGACGGCCACCAGCATGCCGAACAGACCAAGGAGGCGACGGAGGTCATCGCTTCGCTGGAAAAAGCCACCCGTGACAGCCCTGGTGATGCCCAGGCCTGGATCCAGCTTGGCCACGCCTATTTCGACAGCGCCATGGCCAAGCAGGCCATCGCCGCCTACACCAAGGCGCTTGAGCTCAAGCCCGACGACCATAACGTCATGACCGATCTGGGCGTCATGTACCACGAGGACAAGCAGCATCAGAAGGCCATCGAACTTTTTGACCGGGTGCTCAAGGACGATCCCAAACATGAGCAGTCCCGGTTCAACAAGGGCGTGGTGCTGCTGACAGGCTTAAACGATCGCAAGGGCGCAATTGCTCAGTGGAAAACGCTTGTCCAGCAAAATCCCATGGCTGCGGCGCCCTCGGGCAAGATGGTCGGCGACCTGATCGATCAGTTGGAGAAGGAGGAACAGGGCAAGAAATGAAGGCGTCTATGGCTATGTTGGGCGCGGACAACGTCCTTATCAATCTTCCTGATCAAAGCTATCGTCGTTATTGACCGACATGGCCCGGTTTCCAGCTTGACAGCCATTCCCAACATCTTTATATTTTTGAACTCTTGAGCATTTTCAGCCGGCTCGGCCAGCCCACCGGCCGCGTCGACGCCTCCCGAGCGGAATCGCAAACCAGAACAAGGAAGACGTTATGAGCAAGATCACAGGTTCACAGGCCATCATCAAGTGTTTGCAGGAAGAGGGCGTGGAACTCCTCTTCGGCTATCCGGGCGGCGCGGTCATCGAGCTCTACGACGAATTGTGCAAGAGCAGCCTCCGCCACATCC
>CAZFPV010000242.1:0-3957 GCA_964521155.1 uncultured Desulfobulbus sp.
AGAAAAAGGTGTTCGCCGCGCAGGGGCCAGGGGCCACTCTTCCAGGAGCCGTGCTGCAACGGCAGGATGTAGCTGACCACCTTGCCCAGGCCACCTGCAAAGGCTCGCGCCATCCGCGCCCGTTCCTCGGCGTCCGCAAGCTTGCTGTCACTGGGATCGACATTGATGGGCAGCCGTTGCTCCTTGTAAAGGTAGTAGGCGATGTCTTCATAGCCCTCGCGGATGAAGCGGCGGCTCACCTCCAGCCGGTCAGCCATGGCCTCGATGAAGTGCATGGCCTCGACGCTATCGAAGCCGTAGTCCACGTGCACGTCCGCGATCCACTGGTCATCGGTCCACACCGGCAGGCCATCCTGACGCCAATAACAGGTCAGGGCCCAGCGCGGCAGGGATTCGCCGGGATACCATTTGCCCTGGCCGTAATGCAGTAGCCCGCCAGGGGCCCACTGACGGCGCAGATCCTTGAGCAGCGTCTCCGACAGCTGCCGCTTGGTCTCGCCCAGGGCGTCGGTGTTCCATTGCGGGTCGTCGGGATGGTCGATGCCGACAAAGGTGGGTTCGCCGCCCATGGTCAGGCGAAGATCCTCGCTAACCAGCTGTTCTTCCACCCGATCGCCCAGCTCGACAATGGCCGTCCACACCTCCTCCGGGTAGGGGCGGGTTGAGCGAGGTTCTTCGCGGACGCGGAGGATGCTCATGTGGTGCTGAAAATCGACCTCGCAGGGGTCGAGCGCGCCGGTGATCGGGGCGGCGCCGCGGGGTTCGGGCGAGCAGGCCAGCGGAATGTGGCCCTCGCCGGCAAACAGGCCCGAGGTCGGATCCATGCCCACCCAGCCGGCGCCGGGGATGTAGACCTCGGTCCAGGCGTGCAGGTCGGTGAAGTCGGCCTCGGGCCCGGACGGCCCGTCCAGGGATTTGACGTCCGGCGCCAGCTGGATCAGATAGCCGGAGACGAACCGGGCGGCCAGGCCCAGGTGGCGCAGGATATTCACCAGAAGCCAGGCCGAATCGCGGCAGGAACCGCTGCCAAGCGTCAGGGTCTGCTCGCAGCTCTGGACATTGGGCTCCATGCGGATGAGATAGCGGATGGCCCGGCTGAGCCGCAGGTTGATGTCCACGAGAAAGTCGGTGGTCTGCCGGGGGCCGCGGTCGATAGCGGCGAGGAACCCGACGAGCCGCTCCCCGGCCGGTTCAACCGCCAGGTAGGGGGCCAAGTCCGTCTTGAGCCGTGGTTCGTAGGCAAAGGGAAAGGTCTCGGCTTCGGGCTCGAGGAAGAAATCAAAGGGGTTGATGACGATCATGTCCGCCACCAGGTCGATCTCCACCACAAAGCTGGTGGTCTTCTCCGGGAAGACCAGGCGACCGAGATAGTTGCAGAACGGGTCCTGCTGCCAGTTGAGGAAATGCTCCGCAGGCGTGACCGTCATCGAATAGCTGAGGATCGGCGTCCGGCAATGGGGCGCCGGCCGCAGGCGGACGATCTGCGAGGAGAGGGAGACGGCGCGGTCGTAGCGGTAGGTGGTGCGGTGATTCAGGGCAACATGGATTCCCACGGGCGGTCCTTTTCTGCGCTATACAATGGGGTGAACCGCGGACCCACACCCGCGGGCGGGCGAGGGGTGTTTTTTTCGCGGTAGGGTGCGGCCAATTATTGCTCGCTGGTCGCACTCTCGGTCAATGGCTTGATATTGAAGAAGCTGACGCCGATAGCCATGTCCACCTGGTTGAGCCGGGTCTGGAGGCTGTCCAGGTACTCGTGCATGCCCTGCTGGATGACGTCCTCAATGTCGGTGTACTCCAGGTCGGCCTTGAGGCGGCCGAGCAGTTTTTCCGCCGGGTTGGACCCGCCGGGCCCGCCGTTCATGATCCGTTCCAGGCAGATTCTGGCCTTGTTGATGCAATGGCGGATCGAGCGCGGGAAGTCCTTGTCCAGAATGAGGAAGCTGGCCACCATGCGGGGGGTGATCAGGTGGTGCTCCTTGCGGTACATCTCGAAGGCGCTGGCCGATTTGAGCACCGCCGTCCACTGGATGTTGTCGATGGGGGTGTTGACCAGGTCAACCTGGGGCAGGAGCATGAAGTACTTGACGTCGAGGATGCGCGAGGTCTTGTCGGCCCGCTCCAGCATCATACCCATGCGGGCAAAGTTCCAGGCCTCGCCGTGACTCATGGTCGAGTCCATCAGCCCGGTGAAGAGATGGCTGCGCATCTGGATGATCTTGAAGAACCGATGCGGGTCCTGCAGAGCCATGGGCTGGTTTTTGGGGTCGGACAGCTCCAGGTAAAAGGTGTTGATGTGCTCCCACATCTCCGAGCTGATGATTTCGCGGATGGAGCGGGCGTTCTCCCGGGCGGCCGCCAGGCAGCTGAGGATGGAGTTGGCGTAGTCGCGGTCAAAGGTGAGGAAGTTGATCACCGAGACCTGGTCGTAGGTCTGCTGCTTTTCCACGAACTGCTCCTGGTCGCCGGTGATCATTACCAGCGGTTCCCAGTGCTTGTCCTCCTCCGAGGGCATGTCGAGCAGCAGATTGAGGTTGACGCTGATGAAGCGGGCGACGTTCTCCGCCCGTTCGATGTACCGGCACATCCAGTAGATGGAGTTGGCCACGCGGCTGAGCATTGCTTGTTCCTCCTTGTGCTTGTCTTACAGAACCCAGGTGTCCTTGCTGCCGCCTCCCTGGGACGAGTTGACCACCAGCGACCCCTTGGTCAGGGCCACCCGGGTCAGGCCGCCGGGTTGGACATAGATTTCCTTGCCAAACAGCACATAGGGCCGCAGGTCAACGTGACGGCCTTCGATGCAGTCGCCGACAATGGTCGGCGCCCGCGAGAGTGAGATCGTCGGCTGGGCCATGTAGTTGCGCGGCTCGGCCTTGATCTTCTCGGCAAAGGCTGCACGTTCGGTCTGGCTGGCGTGGGGGCCGACCAGCATGCCGTAGCCGCCGGACTCGTTGGCCGCCTTGACCACCAGCTGGTCGAGGTGATCGAGCACATAGGCCCGGTCGGCGTCGTCACGGCAGATATAGGTGGGCACGTTGGCCAGGATGGGTTCCTCACCGGTGTAATACTTGATGATCTGGGGCACGTAGGCGTAGATGACCTTGTCGTCGGCAATGCCGGTGCCGGGGGCGTTGGCCATGGCGATCCGGCCAGCCTTGTACACGCCGATCAGGCCCTTGACCCCGAGCATGGAGTCGGGGCGGAAGACCTCGGGATCGAGGAAGTCGTCGTCAAGCCGGCGGTAGAGCACGTCCACCCGCTTGAGTCCCCTGGTGGTGAGCATGTGCACGTAGCCGTCATGCACCACCAGATCCTGGCCCTCGACCAGTTCGATGCCCATCTGCTGGGAGAGGAACGAGTGCTCGAAGTAAGCCGAGTTGTAGATGCCCGGGGTGAGCACGCCGATGGTCGGCTTCTTGATATGGTCCGGGACCAGGTATTCGAGCATCTCCAGCAGTTTGCTAGGGTAGTCATCCACCGGGCGGACCTTGGAGGCGTCGAAGACCTGGGGGAAGGTGCGTTTGAGCACCTGCCGGTTTTCAAGCACGTAGGAGACGCCCGAGGGGCAGCGCAGATTGTCCTCAAGCACGTAGAAACTGCCGTCACGGTCGCGCACCAGGTCGGTGCCGGTGACGTGGCACCAGATGCGCCGGGGCGGGGTGAAGCCTTCGCACTCCCTGCGGTAGGTGCGGCTGCTGAGCACCAGATCCTCGGGCACGATCTTGTCCTTGAGGATCTTCTTGTCGTTGTAGATATCCTGGAGAAACTCGTTGAGGGCGAAAATCCGCTGCTTGAGGCCTCGCTCGATCCGATCCCAGTCGGCCGAGGGGACGATGCGGGGAATGATGTCAAAGGGAAAGATCTTCTCCGTGCCCTCGTCGCGGCCGTAGACGTTGAAAGTGATGCCCATCTTGAGCAGCAGGGTCTCGGCCGCCTTATGGCGCAGGGTCAGGTCGC
>CAZFPV010000243.1:0-3951 GCA_964521155.1 uncultured Desulfobulbus sp.
GATCAGGGGCAGGCTGCCGCCGGGTCATGCAGTATCGCGGCGGCAGCCTGCCCCTGATCAGCATCGACGAGGTGGCTTCGGTGCTGCCGCTGGCCGATCGGGAAGATTTCCTGGTGATCGTCTTCCGTCTGGCCGGCAAGGACGTCGGCCTGCTGGCCACCGGCCCCATTGACGCCATCGAGATTTCAGCCGAGATCGATGACGTCACCCTCAAGCAGACCGGCATCATGGGCTCGACCATTATCAGCAACAAGACCACCATGCTGGTCAATATCTTCGAGATCGTCCAGACCTCCAACCCGCAGTGGTTCGAGGATCATGCCGCCTATGCCGGCATTGACGCCGACGAGGCGCAGGCCCCGACCATTCTCATAGTCGAGGATTCCAATTTCTTCCGCAACCAGGTAAAAGGCTATCTGGAAGAGGCAGGGTTCACCGTCATCGAGGCGGAAGACGGCCGGATCGCCTGGAAGAAACTCGAGGAACACGGCGACGAGATCGCCCTGGTGGTCACGGACATCGAGATGCCCAACATGAACGGGTTCCAGCTGACCGAGGCGATCAAGGCCGACAAACGGCACAGCCACCTGCCGGTGGTAGCCCTGACCACGCTCGCTGCGGAAGAGGACATTGCCCACGGCAAGTCGGTCGGCATTGACGAGTACCATATCAAACTCGACAAGGAGCGGCTGATGGAATGCGTCCATCGGTTCACCAAGGCAGCGATGGCGGCCTGACAGGCAAGCCTGCAGCCTGGCTGGCAGGGCGAGCCCGACTCTATCCATAGATCCGATTCATGCACACGGGAAAGTACACATGGCTGAAGCAAGCAAATTGACCAAGAACGTCATCGAACTGGCCACCTTCTATGTTGGCGACGCTCTCTGCGGCATGGACATCCTCAAGGTCCAGGAGATCAACAAGCTGATGGAGATGACCATGGTGCCGCAGGCGCCGGAATACGTCACCGGCATCCTCAACCTGCGCGGCCAGATTGTGACCATCATCGATCTGGGGCAGAAGCTTGGCCTGGGCAAGGCCGAAATCAGCGGCGAATCCCGCAACATCATCGTCAACGCCCCGGGCGAGCATGTTGGCCTCCTGGTCAGCCGGATCAGCGACGTGGTCATGGCCGACCCGGACAGAATCGAGCCGGCGCCGGCCAACATGCGTGGCCTCCAGGGCGATTTCTTCACTGGTGTGTACAAGACGGAAAACAAACTGATCGGCATTCTCGACGTCAAAGAGGTGCTGCGGATCGAATCCGAAAACCTGGGCAGGGGCGCGGAGCGCTGATCGATTTGCTCCCTGCCCCATCCTGCAACGGCGCCCTTGGTTTATGATAGGAAAAACCATCAAAGTTTTGGTCGTGGACGATACCATCGTCTACCGCAAGGCAGTCAGCGACATCCTGGCCGAGATGCCGGGCGTTGAAGTGGTGGGTGTAGCCCACAACGGCAAGATCGCGGTCGCGAAAATCCAGACCCTCAAGCCGGACCTGTTGACGCTTGACATCGAAATGCCGGAAATGAACGGCCTGGAAGTGCTCCAGTACCTGCAGCAGCAGGCCCCGGAGGTTTCGGCCATCATGGTCTCCACCCTCACCAGCGAGGGCGGAGACATGACCATGCGGGCGCTCGAACTGGGCGCCTTTGATTTTCTGCTTAAACCGAGCACCACCAACATCAACGACAGCAAGAGGTACCTCCGGACCATGTTGACGCCGCTGATCAAGGCGTTTCAGACCGGACGCACCACCGTCGGTTCGATGCAGTCAAGCGCCCGGCCGGGCTTTGCGCTGCGCAAACCAGCCCTTGCCTCCGGCCTGTCAGGGGCGGCCGCCGCCCGCAGGCCGCTAGTGCCCGCTGTTGGCGCAGTCAAGCGGCAGGGCAAGTCCGAGATCGTCACCATCGGCATCTCCACCGGCGGCCCCAACGCGCTGGCGCGGATGATGCCCATGCTGCCCGGCGACCTCGGCGTGCCCATTGTCATTGTCCAGCACATGCCGCCGGTGTTCACCAGGTCGCTGGCCAACAGTCTCAACGCCAAGTGCGCCCTGACGGTGAAGGAAGCCCAGGACGGCGAGGCCATTTTGCCCAACGTTGCCTACATTGCGCCTGGCGGCAAGCAGATGAAGCTGGTCGCCTCGGCCGACGGCCTCAACCGGTTGATCAAGATCACCAACGATCCGCCGGAGAATTCGTGCAAACCCTCGGCTGACTACCTCTTCCGCTCCGTAGCCGATTACTATGTCGGCAGGTCCACGGCCGTGATTATGACCGGCATGGGCTCCGACGGCACCAGAGGCCTGCAGGTGCTCAAACAAAAGGGCGCCCTGGTCATCGGCCAGAACGAAGCCAGCTGCGTCGTCTACGGCATGCCCAAGGCCCCGGCGGAACTGGGCCTGACCGATGTGGTGGCGCCGCTGGACAAGATTGCCGGCGAAATCGTCAAAACGGTCAAATAGCGGAATCTCTCAGGCGGCAATCCATGATGAAAATCTCCACCGATGAGATCAAGCTGATCACCAAGTATATCTACGATGCCTCAGGGATATACCTGGATGAGAGCAAGAAATATCTCCTCGAAACCCGCCTGAACGTGCTCGTCCAAGAGCATGGTTGCGCCACCTATCTGGAATTTCTGCAGAAGGCAAAGATCGATGCGAGCAAGACCATCGAACGCAAGATCATTGACGCGATCTCCACCAACGAGACCCTGTTTTTCCGAGACACCGGCCCGTTTCAACTGCTGCAGCACAAGATCTTTCCCGAACTGATCGACGCCCGCAGCCCCAGGATGGCCGGTATGAAAACGCCGCTCAAGATCTGGAGCGCGGCCAGTTCCACCGGGCAGGAGCTCTATTCCGTGGCCATTGTCCTCCAGGAACTGCTCGGCGACCTGTCCAGGTACGCCATCAAGCTGCTGGGCACCGACATCTCCGATGCCGCTCTGGCCCAGGCCAGCAGCGGCAAGTACAACAAGTTCGAGATCGAGCGCGGCCTGCCCCGGGACAAACTGACCCGGTACTTCACCCCCAGCGGCCAGACCTGGAAGGTCAACGACCAGATCAGGTCCATGGTCAACTTTCGCAAGCTCAACCTGATGCAGTCCTTCACCGGCCTGGGCAAATTCGATGTGGTGCTGTGCCGCAACGTGGCCATCTATTTCACCCTGGAGGACAGGAAAAAACTGTTCAACAGGATTGCCGACGTACTCGAGCCGGACGGATACCTGATCATCGGCTCGACCGAGTCCCTGACCGGAATATGCGCGCGGTTTATTCCCAAGCGGCATCTCCGGTCCATTTTTTATCAACTGAAATAGCGGCATGCGAATAACCTTCCTGCCACTCCGAGCGGTGCGCCCATGAAGACCATGACCATACTCGTTGCCGACGACGATCCCGTCATCCGCAAACTGTTTGAAAAACGCCTCCACAGGGAAGGGTACGAGGTGTCGGTGGCCGCGGACGGGACCGAAGCGGCGCGGTTGCTTGACCATGAGCATTTCGATGTGGTGATCACCGACCTGGTCATGCCCGGCGACATCGGCGGCATCGAACTGCTCAACATTGCCAAGGGGAAGGACCTGGGCATCGAGGTCATCGTCATCACCGCCCACTCGTCCGTCGATACCGCGGTTGACGCCATGAAGAAGGGCGCGGTCGATTACCTGGAAAAGCCGGTCAACTTCGATGAACTCTTTCTCCGCCTGGAGAAGATATGGGAGGTCAAGTCGCTGCTGAAGAACGCCGGCGACCTGCGCGAGGCCATGGATGTAACCGAGACCTCGGCGGCCCGGACCATCCAGGATCTGGAAATGCTCAATAACGACCTCCAGGGCAGGCTCGATCGGATCGAGGCGATTCTCAACGACCGGCGGTTCGACGAACACAGCCGCATCGAACAAGCGCTGCAAGAGATCGAGGATCGATAAGCCGCATGGAAT
>CAZFPV010000244.1:0-3950 GCA_964521155.1 uncultured Desulfobulbus sp.
TGCGCAGCCCGCGAGCGGAGATGAAGGCTTCGACCTGGGAGATCGAGGAGGCCGTGCACGAGGACATCCCGATCATCGACAACCATGTGCCGCTGGAGTTCGTTGTTCGGGATGGCGCCCTGATCGGGATGCGGTTTGAGCGCGTCCACCCCGTGCGGGGCACTGACGGCCGGCGCCGGCTCGAGCCCACCGGCGAGGCGCCGGTGTTCATGGAGTGCGACGAGGTGCTTCTGGCGGTAGGCCAGCTTAACGCCTACCCCTGGATCGAAGCGGATGCGGGTATCGAGTTTGACCGCCACGGGCTGCCGGTGCTCCACCCAGTCACCCTGCAATCCTCTGAACCTCGGGTCTTTTTCGGCGGCGACGCCGCCTTCGGCCCGCGCAACATCATCACTGCCGTGGCCCACGGCCACGAAGCCGCGATCTCCATCGATCTCCTCTGTCAGGGCCGATCGCCGCACGAACGACCGGCGCCGAAGGTGCAACTGGCCGGCCAGCAGATGGGCGTCCACGACTGGCTCTACCACAACCAGATCAGCGAGACCGGCCGTCAGGCCGTTCCCATGGTCGCCAAGGCCAAGACCCTTAAGGACCGGCTGCTGGAGGTGGAACTGGGCTATGATCGACAACTGGGCCAGACCGAATCGCTGCGCTGTCTCAACTGTGACGTGCAGACCGTCTTTTTCGCCGCCGAATGCATCGAGTGCGATGCCTGCGTCGACGCCTGCCCGGAGAGCTGCATCAACTTCGTCGAAAACGGCACGGAGGAGGATCTGCGCACGCGCCTCCGTGCCCCGGCCGGCAACCTTGGCCAGAGCCTGTACGTTTCGAAGCCGGTGGCCAGCGGTCGGGTGATGGTCAAGGACGAGAACGTCTGTCTGCACTGCTCCATCTGCGCCGAGCGATGCCCGACCTCGGCCTGGCAGATGCAGAAGTTCCTCTACAAATCAGCACAGGCGGGGCAGCCATGAAACCACTGCAGGGCGTCAACGATTTCGTCATCCGGTTCGCCAACGTCAACGGGTCGGGCTCGGCCAGCGCCAACAACCTGTTCGCCAAGGCGGTCTTCCGCATGGGCGTTCCGGTCGGTCCGAAGAATATCTTTCCTTCCAATATCCAGGGATTGCCGACCTGGTACGAGGTCCGGGTCAATGGCGAGGGCCATGTCGGTCGGCGCGGCGGCATCGACATGGTGGTGGCGGTCAATGGCCAGACCCTGCGTCAGGATTATGACGGGCTTGCGCCCGGTGGCTATTTCATTCACGACTCGTCCAAGCCGCTGCCCGAGACCTTCACCCGCGATGACGTGGTGGTGATTGGTATCCCCATGACCAATCTGGTCAACGAGACCGTGGCCGAGGTCAAGATGCGGCCGCTCTTGAAGAACATCGTTTACGTTGGCGCCTTGGCGGCGCTCCTGGATATGGAGCTTGCGGTGCTCATCGAGAGCCTGAACCGCCAGTTTCGCAAGAACCCCAAGCTGGCCGAGCCCAACATCAAGGCGCTCGAGGTCGGCTACCAGTATACCCGCGAGCATTTTGCAGGCGTCTGCCAGCTGCAGGTGCGGCGTGGCAATACGGTGGGCGACGCCATCATGATGGACGGCAACGAGGCCGCGGCGCTCGGGGCCATTTTCGCCGGGGCCACAGTGGTCGGCTGGTATCCGATCACCCCCTCGACCTCGATCATCGAGGCCTTCGGCCGTTACACCGACCGCTTTCGCACCGAGGCCGACACCGGCCGGCTCAAGGCGGCCATCGTCCAGGCCGAGGATGAACTGGCGGCCATCGGCATCGTCATCGGCGCTTCCTGGAACGGGGCCCGCGCTTTCACCGCCACCTCCGGCCCCGGTATCTCGCTCATGGCCGAGTTCCTCGGCCTGGCCTACTTCGCCGAGATCCCGGCGGTGCTGATCAATGTGCAGCGCACCGGTCCCTCCACCGGGATGCCGACCCGCACCCAGCAGTCGGACGTGCTTGCCTGCGCCCTGGCCTCCCACGGTGACACCAAGCACCCGTTGCTCTTTCCCTGTGATCCGAAGGAGTGCTTCGAGATGACTGCCGACGGCTTTGACCTGGCCGAACGGCTGCAGACGCCGGTGATCGTCATGAGCGACCTCGATCTGGGCATGAACGACCACCTCTGTCCGCCGCTTGCGTGGGATGACCGTCGTGCCTACGACCGGGGCAAGGTGCTCGACGCGGCCCAGCTGGAGGCCCTGACCACCACCTGGGGCCGCTACCTCGACATGGACGGCGACGGCATCTGCTACCGCACCCTGCCGGGAACCCACCCAGACAAGGGCGTCTACTTCACTCGCGGCACCTCGCGCAACGAGTATTCAGGCTATACCGAGGACAGCGTTGCCTATGTGCACAATATGGAGCGGTTGCAGCTCAAGTGGGAGACCACCAAGCGGCTGCTGCCGCTGGCCCGGATCCGCATCCACGATCCGGCGGCCCGGCTGGGCGCGATTTTCTACGGCACCACCACGCCCTCGGCCTACGAGGCGATGGAGCGGCTGCGCGACCAGGGCCTGCCCATCAACACCATGCGGCTGCGCGCCTTTCCCTTCCAGCAGGAGGTGCTTGATTTTGTCGACAAGCACGAACTGGTGTTTGTCATCGAGCAGAACCGCGACGGTCAGATGCGCACCCTGCTGATGAGCGAGGGCGGCCTGCCGGCGGACAAGCTGGTCTCGGTCGTCAGTTACGACGGCCTGCCCGTGGCCAGCCGGTTCCTGATCCAGGCCCTGGAAGATGCCCTGGCCGAACGCGGTGTTTCCCTCCCCACCTCTGGCGCCGGCCAAGGAGGCCAGTCATGACCTTTTTCCGTCCGTCTTTCCGCCACCCCGACCTGCCAGCCAACGAGGGCGGCTATCAGCGCCGCGACTACGAGGGCGCCATCTCGACGCTTTGCGCCGGATGCGGCCACGATTCGATCAGCAACGCCATCATCCAGGCCTGCTTCGAACTCGCCCTGCCGCCGCACCGGATCGTCAAAATGTCGGGTATCGGCTGCTCGTCCAAGAGCCCGACCTACTTCCTCGGCAAGTCGCACGGCTTCAACTCGGTCCACGGCCGCATGCCATCCATTGCCACCGGCGCCAACATGGCCAACCGCGACCTCGTCTACCTGGGTGTTTCCGGTGACGGCGACACGGCTTCCATCGGCATGGGTCAGTTCGTGCACGCGGTGCGGCGCAGCCTCAACATGCTCTACATCGTCATGAACAACGGCTGCTACGGCCTCACCAAGGGACAGTATTCGGCCACCGCCGACAAGGGCTCCAGGAGCAAGAAGGGCGGGGTCAACGCGCTCGAATCCATCGACCTCTGCGAGCTGGCCATCCAGCTGGGTGCCGGGTTCGTCGCCCGCAGCTTCTCCGGCGACAAGCAGCAGCTGGTGCCGCTGATCAAGGCTGGTCTGTCCCACCACGGTCTGTCGTTCATCGACGTCATCTCGCCCTGCGTCACCTTCAACAACAACCCGGAATCGACCAAGAGCTACCACTGGGTGCGCGAGCACAGCGAGGCCACCGGCGCCTTCGACTTCGTGCCTTTCCGCCAGACCATCACCGCCGAGTACGGCGACGACGCCATCGAGACGGTGACCCTGCACGACAACTCGGTCATCCAATTGCATAAGCACCCGGACGGCCCGGACATCACCGACCGGCGCAAGGCCATCGACAGCCTGGAGGATCACAAGGTCCAGGGGGTGATCCTTACCGGCGTGCTGTATGTCAACCCGGAGAGCGTGGATACCCACGAGATTCTCAATACCTGCGAGCGGCCCCTGAACAGCCTGGCCGAGGCGGATCTCTGTCCTGGCGCGGAGGCGCTGGCCGCCATCAACGAGGGACACCGGTAGGGCTCTCTTTGCAGGAACGGCAAAGGGCGTATCGATTGCTCGATACGCCCTTTGTGTTTGTGGTGCTGGATGGAGGC
>CAZFPV010000245.1:0-3927 GCA_964521155.1 uncultured Desulfobulbus sp.
TGCCGGCGCGGGCATGCGAGTCTACATCGGCCAGCTGGTCAAGAATGCCCAATACAGCGAGCTGGCAATCCTGCACCGGCTCGCCGATTGCATCACCGTCGAGCAGTTTGGCCTGGGCTGCCGACTCCTCACCGAGCCGACCCCGGAGGATGTCGCGGCGGCGAAACACGGCCTTGCGGCCATCGGCCAGGCCATGCAATCGGGTCGCTACGATCTGGTCGTGGCCGACGAGGCCAATGTGGCCGTGGCCCTGCATCTGCTCGACGAGGCCGATCTGCTCGCCCTCATCGATCGCCGCCCGCCAGGGGTGGAACTGGTGCTCACCGGACGCGGCGCCTCGCCCGGGGTAATCGCCCGGGCCGACCTGGTCACCGAGATGCGCTCGCACAAGCACTACTACGACCGGGGCATCGAAGCCCGCAAGGGAATCGAAGGATAACACCCACAAGGGGCGGCTGAGCCCCTGGGCTGCGGGCCGTCTGCGGCCTGCGCCACGGAGAACATATGTCGGAAATCGCCGCCTGCCTGGCCGTCCTTGGGACCGGCTCGGATGTGGGCAAGTCCATTGTCGCCACCGCCCTGTGCCGGATCTTTGCCAACCGGGGCCTGCGGGTGGCCCCGTTCAAGGCCCAGAACATGTCCAACAACTCCGGGGTCACGCCCGAGGGTGCGGAAATGGGCCGGGCCCAGATAGTCCAGGCCGAGGCGGCCCGGGTCGCGCCCCACTGCGACATGAACCCGGTGCTGCTCAAACCGGTCAGCGATCTCGGCTCCCAGGTGGTGCTCAACGGGCGAGCCTGGATGGAGGCCTCGGCCCAGTCCTACTACACCCGCAAAGACCATCTCTTTGCCGAGAGCCAGGCGGCCCTGGCGCGGCTGCGGCGGGAGCACGACTTTATCGTCATGGAGGGCGCCGGCTCCTGCGCCGAAGTCAACCTGATGGCGAATGACATCGTCAACCTGCGCATGGCCGCCCACGCCGATGCGCCGGTGATTCTGGTGGCCGACATCGACCGCGGCGGCGTCTTCGCCCAGATCGTCGGTACCCTGGCCTGCCTGCCGCCGGAGCAGCAGGCGTTGATCAAGGGCTTTATCATCAATCGCTTTCGCGGCGACATCAATCTGTTTACGCCCGGCATCGACTGGATCGAGCAGCGGACCGGCAAGCCGGTTTTCGGGGTGCTGCCCTGGTTCAAGCATTTCCACATCGAGGCCGAGGATGCGGTGGTGATCGAACACGCGCCCCAGTTTCACCCCACCGATTCGACCGAGCCGGCCGTCGCCGTCATCCGCCTGCCGCACATCTCCAACTTTACCGACTTCGATCCGCTGTCCGCCCTGCCAGGCCTGCGCCTGGTCTACCTGCAGCAGCCGCAGGAGTTGGCGGCCTTCAAGGCGGTCATCCTGCCCGGCTCCAAGTCCACCCGCGGCGATCTGGAGTGGCTCATTGCCACCGGATGGCGGGAGCGAATTCTGAGATATGCTGCGGGCGGCGGTCATGTGCTCGGCATCTGCGGCGGCTACCAGATGCTGGGTACGCGCGTCGAAGACCCGGACGGCATCGAGGGTGATCCGGGCGCAAGCGCCGGCCTGGGTCTGCTGCCAGTGACCACCGTACTCAAGGCGCCCAAAACCACCACCCTCACCGACTTCAGCTGGGAAGGCAATACCGGTCGGGGCTACGAGATCCACATGGGCGTGACCGAGCCGCCGGCGGGCCGGACCCTGCTTGCGGTCCACGGCCGCAACGGCGTGGCCTGCACGGGCGGAGACGGCTGCGCCAGCCCTGATGGCCGGGTAATCGGCACCTACATGCACGGCCTCTTCGACGCTCCGACCATCACCCGCAGATGGCTCGCCGGCATCGGCCTGGGCGATCTGCCGGTCGGCCAGCTGCATGGCCCCACAGCCCGGGACCTGGCCTACGACCAGTTGGCCGAGCACGCCCTGAGCCATCTGGACCTGGCCGCGATCACCGCGCTCCTGCCAGCGCGGCTGCGGGAGGCGCGGTCATGATTCAGGGCCATGGCGGCAACATCTTTGCCCTGGCGGATCGGCTCGGCTGCCCGCCCGAGGCGATCACCGACATGAGCAGCAACATCAATCCGCTCGGCGCCTTGCCTGGATTGATCGAGCATCTCCGGGACCGGATCGACCGCATCCGCTCCCTGCCCGAGGTCGATGCCCGCACCGCTGCCCGGGCCATTGCCGGGCTGCTGGGGGTAAATGAGGAACGGGTGCTCGCCGGCGGCGGCACCACCCAGTTCATTTACTCGGTCTGCGCCGCCCTTACGTCACGGCGGGTGCTCATCGTCGGCCCCACCTACGCCGACTACGCTGACGGCTGTCGGGTACACGGCATCGAGCCTGATTTTTTCCTCACCGAGGCGAGCACGGGTTTCCAGCCTGACCTGGCACGGCTTGCGGCCACAGTGCCGGGTTATGACACGGTCTTTCTCTGCAACCCCAACAATCCCACCGGCCGGCTGGTCGCGCACGCCGACCTGGTCGCACTCTGCCACGCCCACCCTACTACCCGGTTCCTCATTGACGAATCCTACCTGCCCTTTGTCCCGGCCGGGCAGGATGCGAGCATGAGCCGTTGTGGTCTTGCGAATGTGATTGTCCTCTGGTCGGTGTCCAAGATCTTCGGCATGCCGGGGTTGCGGGCCGGATTTCTGGTGGCCGAGCCACCGGTGATCGAACGCTTTGGCCGCTTCATGCAGCCCTGGTGCGTCAACACCCTGGCCCAGGAGGCGGTCGCCTTCCTCGGCGACAACCGGCAGGCAACGCTTGCCTTCATTGACCGGACCCGCGAATACTTAGCCCGGGAGGGCGCGCTCTTCACTGAGCGGCTGCGGCGCGGACCGCTGACCATCCATCCCAGCCTGACCTCGTACGTTCTCATCGGCCTGCCGGCGGGCATCACGGCCACGGCGGTCTGCGAAGCACTTGCCCGGGAGCGGTTCCTGATCCGCAACTGCGCCAATTTTTATGGCCTTAACGAACGCTTCATCCGCATTGCCCTCAAGGATGAGGCCGCCAACGAGGCGGTGGCCCGGCGTCTACTGACCGCGGTCGGCGTGCGGCCGGAGGGCTGACAATGGCCACGGCCCTGCTCGACTTCCTGCCCTGGTTGACCCTGCCGGCAGCCTTTGCCCTCGATCAGGCGGCGGGCGACCCCCGCTGGCTGCCCCACCCAATCCGTTGGATGGGCCGGGCCATTGAAGCGGCCGAGCCCCTGTTTCGCCGCCTGATTCGCAATGAACTGCTGGCCGGGACGCTGTTTGCCCTCACCCTGATTGTCGGCTGCTGGGCGGTCTCCGCCCTGATCGTGCGCGCGGCCTGGGGCATGCACCGCCTGCTTGGCTTTGCCGTGGAGACGGTCCTGCTCTTCTACTGCCTCTCAGCCAGATCGCTTGCGCAGGCGGCGATGGAGATTTTCCGACTCCTGGCCAGGGGCGAGGTGGACCAGGCCAGGCGCCAGGTGGCCATGATCGTCGGCCGGGATGTGGACGCCTATCAGGCGGCCGACATCGCCCGGGCCACGGTGGAGACCGTGGCGGAAAACGTGGTCGACGGGGTGCTGTCGCCGCTGTTCTTCGCCGCCATTGGCGGCGCGCCGCTAGCCCTGGCTTACAAGATGGTCAATACCCTGGACTCGATGGTGGGCTACAAGAACCCGCGTTACCGGTACTTTGGCCGGGCCGCGGCCCGGATCGACGACGCGGCCAACTTGCTGCCCGCGCGCCTGTCGGTGCTGGTGATCGCGCTGACCGCCAGTTTCCTCGACCAGGCAGACGGCGCCCGTGCTCTGGCTATTGCCCGACGCGAGGGCGCCAACCACGCCAGCCCAAACGCCGGCTATCCCGAGGCTGCCTTTGCCGGGGCGCTCGGGGTGCGGCTCAACGGCCCCAACCACTACGG
>CAZFPV010000246.1:0-3909 GCA_964521155.1 uncultured Desulfobulbus sp.
AGCGAACGCGACTCCCTGGCCGACTCGTATCGGACCATGTGGATAGCCCCGGTTCTTGCCGGCGTCGCGGCCCTGACCATGGTCGTGGTCGCGCCGGCCTCGCTGCTGGCGGCGGCTGTTGTGCTTTCGCTCTGGCTGGCCTCCCCCGGGATTGCCTGGTGGATCAGCAGACCGCTCGGGCGCCGGGAAGTGCGGCTTACGCCTGCGCAGACGGTGTTCCTCAATGCCACGGCCCGAAAAACCTGGGCCTTTTTCGAGACCTTCGTCGGCCCGGAGGATCATTGGCTGCCGCCCGACAACTTTCAGGAACACCCGGACCCGGTGGTGGCGCACCGCACCTCCCCCACCAATATGGGGCTTTCCCTGCTGGCCAGCCTCACGGCCTGCGACTTCGGCTATATTTCGCCCGGCAAACTGATCGAACGGACCACCAACACCCTGCGCACCATGGACACCATGGAGCGGCATCGCGGTCATTTCTTCAACTGGTACGACACCCGGACCCTGCGCCCCCTGCTGCCGCTCTACATCTCTTCGGTGGACAGCGGCAATCTTGCCGGCCATCTGCTGGTGCTGCGCCAGGGCCTGTTGGCTCTTGGCGAGGCGACCATCCTGGGGCCACGGTTCCTCCAGGGCCTGCACGATACCCTGTCCCTGGCCATCGAGGCGGCGGTCTCAGCCCCGGAGGAACAGGCCGGGCTGGTTCGACTGCAAGGGGAACTCGCCGCGGCGCTCGACTCTCCGCCCGCTGCCCTGACCACGCTGCACTCGCTCTTCGCTCAATGGGCCAGGGCGGCTGAAGCGGCCTGCGGCGCTCAGGCCGGCGACACGGACGGTGCGGTCCCGCTGGCCCGGTGGGCCGGCGCCTTTGTCCGCCAGTGCCGGGAAGGGCTCGACGAACTGCTGTTCCTCGCCCCCTGGCTGGGGATGGCGGGCGCGCAGGCGGACGGCAACACAGTGGCCGAACTTGACCGGGTGAGAACCGTGCGCGAACTGGCCGGAGCCGAGGAACAGCTGCTGGCAGCGCTCGATGCGTCGCTTCTGTCCGGGGCAACACCTGCGCAGGAGGCGTGGATCAAGAACCTCCGCCCGCTGGTCATCGAGGCCTGCCGCCGCGCCGCCGACCGGCTGGCCACGCTCGAGCACCTCGCCCGACAGGCGAACCGGCTGGCGCAGATGGAGTATGACTTCCTCTACGACGCCTCGCGCCACCTGCTCTTCATCGGCTACAACGTCAGCGACCATTGCCTGGACGCCAGTTACTACGATCTCATGGCCTCCGAGGCGAGATTCTCCTGTTTCGTGGCCATTGCCCAGGGCCGGCTGCCCCAGGAAACCTGGTTCGCCCTGGGGCGTCTGCTGACCACCACCGGCTGCGGGCCGGTGCTGCTCTCGTGGAGCGGCTCCATGTTCGAGTACCTGATGCCGCAGCTGGTGATGCCCAACTACGACAACACCCTGCTCGATCAGACCTGCCGGGCGGTGGTCGCCAGCCAGATCGATTACGGCGGGAAAACCGGCACGCCCTGGGGCATTTCCGAATGCGGCTACAACGCCATCGACGCCCAGCGCAACTACCAGTACCGCGCCTTCGGCGTGCCTGGCCTGGGGCTCAAGCGCGGTCTGGCCGAGGATCTGGTCATCGCCCCCTATGCCACGGCGCTGGCGCTGATGGTCGATCCGGAACAGGCCTGTGTGAATCTCGAGCGGATGGCCGCCGAGGGGTTCGCCGGCGCCTTCGGCTTCTACGAAGCGATCGACTACACGCCGTCCCGCCTGCCCCGAGGCCAGGAAAAAGTGGTGGTGCGCTCGTTCATGGCCCATCACCAGGGCATGAGCCTGCTCGCGCTCGCCTACCTGCTGCTCGACCGGCCCATGCAGAAGCGATTCGAGAAGGAACCCCTGTTCCAGGCCACCATGCTGCTCCTGCAGGAACGGGTGCCGAAGATTACCTCGTTCTTCCCCCACACCGCCGAGATTGCCGATCTGCAGGGCCCGGCCGCCGAGGGGGGCACCCCGGTGCGCATCTTCAACAGCCCGGAAACACGCAGTCCGGCGGTGCAGCTCCTGTCCAACGGCAGGTACCATGTGATGATCACCAACGCCGGCGGCGGCTACAGCCGCTGGCGCGACCTGGCCGTCACCCGCTGGCGCGAGGACAGCACCTGCGACAACTGGGGCGCCTTCTGCTACGTCCGGGACGTGGACAGCGGCCGGTACTGGTCGACCACGCACCAGCCGGTGCTGGCGCCGGCGACCCACTTCGAGACCGTCTTTTCCGAGGGGCGTGCCGAATTCCGCTGTCGTCACGACGAAATCGACGCCTACACCGAGGTGGTGGTTTCCTCGGAAGACGATGTCGAGGTGCGGCGCGTCACCCTCACCAACCGCTCCCGCAGGCCCAAGGCCCTGGACATCACCAGTTACGCCGAAGTGGTCCTGGCCCCGCCCACCGGGGACGCGCTCCATCCCGCCTTCAGCAACCTCTTTGTCCAGACCGAGATCATCCGGCCGCAACGGGCGATTCTGTGTACGCGGCGCCCCCGGTCCATCGAGGAAGAAACGCCCTTTCTGTTCCACCTGATGGCGGTGCACGGTGCGGAGGTTTCGGACGTCTCCTACGAGACCGATCGCCTGCGCTTTGTCGGCCGCGGCAACACCGTGGCCGCGCCCCAGGCGATGAGCGGTGGCGCCGAGTTCTTCACCGGGGCGCTGTCGGGCAGCGAGGGTTCGGTCCTCGATCCGATCGTTGCCATCCGCAGCCGGATCATGCTCGAACCGGAAGGCTCGGTGACGATCAATATCGTCTCCGGCATCGGCGCAACCCGTGACGAAGCCCTGCGCCTGGTGGAAAAACACCAGGATCGGCGCCTGGCCGACCGCGTTTTCGACCTGGCCTGGACCCACGGCCAGGTGCTGCTCCGCCAGTTGAACGCCTCGGAGGCCGACGCCCAGCTCTACCGGCGTCTGGCCAATTCGATCCTCTACGCCAACCCGGCCCTGCGGGCCGAGCCGGGCGTTCTCCTCAGGAACCGTCGGGGGCAATCAGGGCTGTGGGGCTATGCCATCTCCGGCGACCTGCCGATCGTGCTGCTGCAGATCGAGGATCCGGCCAATATCGAACTGGTGCGGCAACTGGTGCAGGCCCACGCCTACTGGCGCCTCAAGGGCTTGGCCGTGGACCTGGTGATCTGGAACGAGGATCGCACCGGCTATCGCCAACTGCTCCACGATCAGATCATGGGGTTGATTGCCGTCGGCCTGGAGGCCAACATCATCGACCGGCCCGGCGGCATTTTCGTGCGGCCGGGGGACCAGGTGGCCGAGGAGGACCGTGTCCTGGTGCAAACCGTTGCCCGCGCCATCCTCTCCGACCAGCGGGGAACGCTGTTGGAACAGATCAAAGGCCGCAGTCCGGCCGAGGTCACCGTGCCCACCCTGATTCCGACCCGGACCCATCGTTCCGAACCCCTGCCGGTGCCGCTTTCGCCGCGCCTGGACCTGACCTTCTACAACGGCCTGGGCGGTTTCACCCCGGACGGGCGCGAATATGTCATCTCCACAGCTCAAGGGCAGCTGACCCCGGCCCCGTGGGTGAATGTGCTCGCCAACCCGCACTTCGGCACGGTCATCTCCGAGAGCGGGCTTGCCTACACCTGGGGGGAGAACGCGCATGAGTTCCGGCTTACGCCCTGGGCCAACGATCCGGTCAGCGATTCGAGCGGCGAGGCCCTGTACCTGCGCGACGAGGAGCGCGGCCATTACTGGTCGCCGACGCCGCTGCCCTGTCGTGGCGTCACCCCCTACGCCACCCGGCACGGATTCGGCTACTCCATTTTCGAGCACACCGAACGCGGCATCAGCTCCACCCTGACGGTGTACGTGGCCACGGATGCGGCCATCAAGTTC
>CAZFPV010000247.1:0-3878 GCA_964521155.1 uncultured Desulfobulbus sp.
TGGCCAGTGTAGTGGTGGTCGGCACCCAGTGGGGTGATGAAGGCAAGGGCAAGATCGTCGATCTGCTGACCCGGTATGCGGATTATGTCGTCCGCTTCCAGGGCGGCAACAACGCTGGGCATACCCTGGTGGTCGACGGAAAGCAGTATATCTTCCACATCATTCCCTCGGGGGTGCTCTACGAGGATAAAACCTGCGTCATCGGCAACGGCGTCATCATCGACCCGGGCGTGCTGCTGCACGAGATGGCCGAACTGGCCACCAAGGGGTTCACGATCACCCCGGGCAAGCTGCTGATCAGCAGCAACGCCCATCTGATCATGCCCTACCACCAGCGCCTCGACCAGGCCCGCGAGGCCTCGCTGGCCAAGGAAAAGAAGATCGGCACCACTGGTCGCGGCATTGGTCCCTGTTACATGGACAAGGTCGGCCGGGCCGGAATGAAGGTTGGCGACCTGCTTGACCGCACTCTGTTCCGCGACAAACTGCAGGCAGCGGTGGAAGAAAAGAATTTCATTCTTACTCACCAGTTCGGGGCTGATCCCGTTGATTTTGCGGCCATTTCCGGGCAGTTCGAAGCCTTTGCCGAGCGGTTGGCCCCTTTTGTCGGCAACGTTTCGGTGGTGCTCGACCAGGCCCGCAAGAGCGGCAAGAACATCCTTTTCGAAGGCGCCCAGGGCACCCAGCTGGACATTGACCACGGCACCTATCCGTTCGTCACCTCGTCCAACACCATCGCCGGCAACGCCTGCATCGGCACGGGTTTCGGCCCCTGCCACATCGACGAGGTCATCGGCATCCTCAAGGCCTACACCACCAGGGTCGGCGAGGGGCCGTTCCCGACGGAGTTGCCCGAGGGCGACCTGATCGGCGACACCCTGCAGCAAAAGGGGCATGAATATGGCGCCACCACCGGCCGGAGGCGGCGCTGCGGCTGGTTCGACGCAGTGGTGGCCAACGACGCCGTCCGCCTCAACGGCCTGACCGGCTTTGCGGTCACCAAGCTGGACGTGCTCTCCGGCCTGAAGAAGCTGCGGATCGCCACCAGCTACCGGGTCGAGGGCGAGACCTTTACGCACATGCCGGAGAACATCCGCAAAGCGCGGCTGGCCGAACCGGTGTACGAGGAGATGAACGGCTGGGACAGCGAACTCACCGGCGTGCTCTCGTATGCCGATCTGCCCCAGGCCGCCCGCGATTATCTGCGCCGGCTCGAGGATCTGACCGGCGTGGCCCCGGCGATTGTTTCCGTCGGCCCTGGCCGCGAACAGTCCCTGCTCTTGCGCAATCCCTTTGCCCGATAACGTCCCGGACTTGCTATCCGACGGAGAATGATTACTCAATAGGCGATCGGTACCCCCCCGGCGCGTCGGTTGATTGACGGCGCCGCATCGTCTGCATACCATATGTTCATTCTCGGAAAGGATGCGTTCCGAGAATTTCTTTTTCATGGAGGTTTAGACCATGGCTCGAATTACAGTGGAAGATTGCCTGGCGACAGTGGGCGACGATAATCGTTTTGCCCTGATTCACCTGGCGGTGGAACGAATCCGGCAGCACCGGAAAGGTGAGCCCTTTCTGGTGACCGGCAAGAACAAGGAGATTGTCATGACCCTGCGGGAAATCGCCAGCGGCAAGGTGACCTTCGCCAACATCCATGACCTGCCCAGGCAGCGCAAGGCGGACAAGGAAGCCGATGCCGTCCCCGTGGCCGAGGCTGTCGCCGAAGAGAACGCTTCCGACAAATAACGACGCGGGCATCGGCGCATCATGAGCAAAAGCTATTACGAAATTCTCGGCGTTGGCAAGGACGCCACGGCCGAGGCTATCAAGAAGGCCTATCGCAAGCAGGCGATGAAGTTTCACCCTGACCGCAATCAGGGCGATGCGGCCGCCGAGGAGAAGTTCAAGGAAGCGGCCGAGGCCTACGAGGTGCTCAGCGATCTGCAGAAACGGCGGATTTACGACGCCTACGGCAAAGAGGGTCTGCGCAACAGTGGCTACAGCGGCCCGGGCAGCAGCGAGGATATTTTTTCCCACATCAACGACCTGTTCGGCGACTTGTTCGGCTTCGGCGGCGGTCGCGGCCGGCGTCGGGATCCCAACGCGCCGACCCCGGGCGCCGATCTGCGCTACGATATCCGCATTTCCTTCATGGACGCGGTTCACGGTCTTAACCGCGAGGTGGACATCACCAAGCGCGAGACCTGCTGGACCTGCGAAGGCACGGGCGCCCGTCCCGGCAACAAACCCCAGACCTGCCCGAGCTGCCAGGGCCGCGGTCAGGTCATCCGCTCCCAGGGCTTTTTTCAGGTTAGCACCACCTGTCCCCGGTGCAACGGCGCCGGCCAGGTCATCACCGACCCCTGCACCGACTGCCACGGCGAAGGCTTGGTCAACCGGAGCAAGAAGGTCAACGTCCGCATCCCCGCCGGAGTCGACACCGGCTCCCGGATGCGCCTGACCGGTGAGGGCGAGGGCGGTCGCCGCGGCGGGCCCTCCGGCGACCTGTATGTGGTCATTCATGTGGACGAGCACGAGCATTTTCAACGTGACGGCCAGACCATCTATCTGCGCCTGCCCGTGTCCATGGTCCGCGCCGCGCTCGGCTGCGAGGTGGACGTGCCCACCATCCACGGCACGGCCAAGCTCAAGATCCCGGCCGGCACCCAGTCCGGCGAACGGTTCTCTCTGCGCGGCGAGGGCGTACCCAGCCTGCGCGGGGGCGGCAAGGGCGACATGATCGTCGAGGCCCAGGTGCAGACCCCCACCAAACTGAACAAGGAACAGAAGGAACTGCTGCGCCAGTTCGATGAACTCTGTCGCGACAACGAGGAAGAAGGCTTCTTCTCCCGCCTGTTCCACGGCAGCCTCGGCCGCCAGAAGAAGAAATCCGGTGATGCCGAGAAGGTGGCCCATGGCTGAAACGCCGCAATTCACGCATTTCGACGGCGCCGGCAACGCTCGCATGGTCAACGTCTCCGAAAAGGACGAGACCATCAGGGTGGCGGTTGCGGCCGGGACGATCGCCATGTCGCCGGTGGCCTACGAGATGGTCCGCCAGGGCACGGTTAAAAAGGGCGACGTGCTCGGTGTGGCCCGGATCGCCGGCATCATGGCCGCTAAGCAGGTTGACCGACTGATCCCGCTCTGCCATCCCCTGGCGATCACCGGCGCGGATGTCGCCTTTTCCTTTGACGATGCGGCCAGCGCCATCGGCATCGAAGCCACGGTTTCGATCGCCGGCCGCACCGGAGTGGAGATGGAGGCCCTGACCGCTGTGTCGGTGGCGGCGCTCACCATCTACGACATGTGCAAGGCCGTGGACAAAACCATGGTGATTTCCGGCATTCGCCTGTTGCAGAAGAGCGGCGGCAGGAGCGGCAAGTTTGTCAGACCGGAAACGGGCTGAGGCTGTACGTTAAATCCCAGAGCTGGAGAGCGGATATGGAAGAGCAGGACCTGTTACATTTCAAAGAACAACTCGAGGCGATGAAGGCCGAGATCAACGCCGATGTCGAGCAGACCTTGACAGAGATGACCAGCCAGACCGGCAACATCCCGGATCCCAACGATCGGGCGACCATGGAGTCGGATCGAAGCTTTGAGTTACGAATTCGCGGCCGTGAGCGCAAGCTGATGGAAAAGGTCGAGGAAGCGCTTGCGCGGATTGATGACGGCAGTTTCGGCATTTGCGCCGGCTGTGGCGAGGATATTGCCATCAAGCGGCTCCAGGCCCGGCCAGTGGCCAAATTTTGTATCGACTGCAAGACCAGGCAGGAACAGAAGGAAAAGGAACAAGGCCGGTAAGCCATGCCAGAATTGAGGAAAGATCCAATCCTTGGCCGCTGGATCATCATTGCCCAGGAACGGGGCAA
>CAZFPV010000248.1:0-3872 GCA_964521155.1 uncultured Desulfobulbus sp.
CTCTTCTTCAGCCCCGCATCGACCAAAGCCTGCTTATCCCCGACAGGGAGATATAAAGGGCAACCGCTCACCGACCCAACCGGGCCGACGCAGCCACCTTTTCCCTGGATCGTTCATGTTCCAGAGCCCGCGCCTTCTTTTTGTTTCCCCCGCATCTTTTTTGTTGCGCGGGGAAGGTTGTCGAGGCAACGCACAGCCTCGCCCGGAACAGTCCACGGGCCGTTAACTTGTTGTAAAATCTTATAAATTTAAAGAGTTGCTTTGTCTGTCCGGCAGGGTGGTCAAATTGGCATCCATCCTGCTTTCATTGAAGCAGAGGCCATACTCCCACCACCAAACGCACACCAGACGTACCTGCATGGGCAAAGGGAACCTGACATTGACGCCGCTGTTGCTGACGCTGGCCGCCGTACTCTGCCTGCCCGGCGAGGCGCTGGCGCTGCAGGTGCACGGCGAGCCCGAGGGCTTGTACGTCCATCAGATGGCGCATATCCATTATCTGTTGGCCCTCGGGTACTTTTACTGGGACATCCGCCGGACCGCCTTCACCGGCCGCGGTTGGCGCTATCTCCAGCTCTACTGCATCCTCATGGCGGCCTGGAACATCGTCGCCTTCTCTGGCCACGCGGTGGGGGTTTCGCTTGACCCGCAGGAGCTTTTACAGCACAACGGATACTTGCAGACCATCCTGAAAAGCCCGATCGATCTGCACAAGTTCTCCTATTTCATCACCAAACTGGATCACCTGCTCTGCGTGCCGGCCCTGTTCTTTCTCTTTATCGGCATGCGCTCATTCTATCATTCGGTGGCCGGAACACAAGGCAAGCGGGGTGACGAATGAATGGTTTGCCCATGCTGCCTGCCATTCTGGTCGACATCGCCGGGTCGGCAGCCAACATTGTGTTTTCCTTCCTCGCCACCCTGTACGCCTTCCGTTTGACCCGGCTGAAACCGGACAACTTTCTCTGGGGCTACCTCTTCTACGTCAATCTGGCCATCTCCGCCTTTGCCATCAGTCGGGCCGTTGGTCACATTTCCCGCGAAATCATGTACATAGCTGGGCTCAATGATGTCTGGCGGATGATAGCTCCCTACTCGGGCGGCTTCAACACCCTGTTCATGATCTCGGTGGCCGCGGTCATGATCTTCTACCACAAGGGTGTCCAGGCCTACGAGGCCATCGAGCAGGAGGCGGCCAAGCTCAAGCAGTCCAAGAGCCGTCTGGCCCAGGCCGCGCGCGAGTTGAAGGAACTCAACCAGAACCTGGAAGACAAGGTCGAGGAGCGGACCGAGGAACTCTCCAAGTCGGAGAAGAAGTTCCGCCACCTGTTCACCGCCTCAAAAGACATGGTCTTTTTCACCGATGCAAGCCGGCAAATCGTCGATATGAACCCGGCCGGCCTGACCATGCTCGGCTACGAGGCGCTCGAATCACCAGGTTTGGGACTGCGGGATCTGTTCCGGCATCAGGGCGATGTGGAGACCTACGCGGCCATGCTCGAGCGGTCAGGCTACGTCAGTGATCTTGAGGCCGAATTCCGCAAGCAGGACGGCTCGACCATCTATGTCCTCATCTCGGCCAACGCCCTGTATGACGACCACGGCGTCATCGTCGGCTCGGAGGGCATTGCCAAGGACCTCACCCGGCTCAAGACCATGATGGAGCAACTGGTCTCCAGCGAGAAAATGGCCACGGTGGGCCAGATGGCGGCCGGCATCGCCCATGAGATCAACACCCCGCTCGGCATCATCCTCGGCTACACCCAGCTGATGATGGACGATTTCGAGCGCGAGTCCGAGACCTTCCAGAATCTGGAGGTTATCGAGCGCCAGACCAAGGCCAGCCGCAAGATCGTTGCCGACCTGCTCAAGTATTCGCGTCAGTCGGGCAGCGCCCGGGAGTCGGTGGACGTCAGCGAGATCGTCGAGGACGCAGCCGCAGTCACCGAGCACAATCTCAATCTCAGTCACATCAAGGTGCGGCTCGATTTGGCCGCCGATCTGCCTCCGATCACCGGCGACCCGGAAAAGCTGCGTCAGGTGATTGTCAACCTGATCAACAACGCCCACCACGCCATGGAGGCCAAGGGCGGCGGCGAACTGTTCCTGCGCACCAGCTTCGACCCCCAGGCAGGCCTGGTGCGGGTGGAGATCCGGGATACCGGCGACGGTATACCCGAGCAGATCAAGGCCCGGATTTTTGATCCTTTTTTCACCACCAAGCCGGTGGGCAAGGGCACGGGACTCGGCCTGTCGGTGTCGTACGGCATCATTCAAGAACACGGCGGCGCCATTGAGGTCGAAAGCCCGGTGAACGGCCCTAACCAGACCACCACTCCCGGCGCCCTGTTCCGCCTGCTCCTGCCCGTGGCCCGGGAAACGGCCATAATCAAGGATTAACTGCTGAGCCATTCAAGGAGAACACCATGGCTGTCATACTCACCCTCGACGACGTCCTCGATGCCACCGTGCTGGTCGGCAAGATCCTGCGCAAGCGGGGGTACACCGTCCATACCTTCACCGAGGAGGACGAGGCCATTGCCTTTGCCCGCCAGAACCCGGTGGACCTGGCCATTCTCGACATCAAGCTCAAGAAGATGAGCGGCATCGAGGTGCTGGCCATTCTCAAGGAAGACAACCCGACCATGGGCGCGATCATGCTCACCGGCTACCCAACCGTGGAAACGGCTCGGGAGGCCATCAGCCTGGGTGCGGACGAGTACTGCGTCAAGCCGATCGACCGCAGCGAACTTGAGGAAAAGGTGGAAAAGGTGCTGACGGCCCGGGGCCGGCGGCAGGGCGCCTAGGGAGAGACTGGGGCAGGGCATGGAAGAGCGGCGCGAACAGGAGCAGGAACGGCAGTTTCTGCGCATCATCCAGCAGGTGACAGGGTTGACGGCCATGGCCCGCGATCACCAGGAGGTGATGGAGACCATTGTCCGCCGCCTGCCCGACCTGCTTGGCATCGATGCCTGCACCATCCGTCTGCTCGACAGCTCGACCCGCACCTTTGTCCTGGGCGCGGCCCACGGGGTGTCGCTTGAGTACCTGTCGCGAGAGGTCATCGACACCGAGGCGACCATGGCCATGGTCGAGTCCGGCCATCCGGTGCACAGCACCCATGTGGACGAGGATCGCTTCGTGCCCTTCCGCGACGAGGCCAGCCGCGAGGGCATCAAGGGCGTGCTCACTCTGCCGGTGCTGTTCCGGGGGGAGCTGATTGCCATCATGCGGCTGCTGACCCGCTCCGACCGGGTCTTCACCCCCGGCGAGATAGCCTGCTGCATGGTGCTGGCCGAGCAGGTGGGCATCGCCATCGCCCATGGGCGGACCTTTGCTGAGATGGAAGTACGACTGGATTTCCTGCGCGAGATCCAGGCCATGTCCCGGCTGGTCAACTCGACGCTTGATCTCAACGCCATCCTCCAGAACATGGCTGAACGGGTGGCGATCAGCATGCAAGCCAAGGGCTGCACCCTGCGATTGCTCGATCCGGTCAGCGGCCATCTGGAACTGGCGGCAGCCCACGGCCTCTCCCGGGCCTACCTGCATCGCGGCGACGTGGAGGGAGAGGCCAATATCCGGCTGGTGCTGGCCGGTGAGCCAGTGGCCATCTACGACGTCAGCCGCGACGCCCGGGTCGAGTACCACGAGCAGATGGAGCACGAGGGCATTGTCTCGCTCCTGGCCGTGCCGCTCAAGGTCGATGGCCAGGTTATCGGGGTCATGCGGGTGCTCGCCGACCGGCCCCGGGTGTTCACCGACGCCGAGGTGCGCTTCGCTGCCACCTTGGCCGAGGTCGGCTCAGCGGCCATTCGCAATGCCCGCAATTATCAGCAGATCAATCTGCTGGTTGAGAGCATCGAGGGCAA
>CAZFPV010000249.1:0-2455 GCA_964521155.1 uncultured Desulfobulbus sp.
AGTATGACTTCAAGCGCTACGTCAACAAGCCCCACTCGGTGGCACAGCCCGAGGCGCCCATCCGCGAGTTGCTCGCCGCCAACCCGCAGGTCTTTCTCTGGGTCTCCGGCCACACCCACACCCCGCCCACCGAGCCGAGCTTTGCCGCGCCCGTCAACCGCTACCTGGACCAGGTGACCAACATCCACAACAAGGACATGAAGGGCGAGACGATCTGGACCAACTCGCTCTACCTCTATCCTGACCGGGTCGAGGTGCGCACATTCAATCACAATACCGGTGAGTGGCTGGACGCGATCGACCGCACCATAGCCCGGCCCTCGCATTGAGCCTGCTCTCGCCTGCAGGTCCGTCTACCCATGCTCGCCGAAGCGCCGCGCCTCAGGGCCAACATCCTCAAGCTGAATTTGTTTGCCGCCCTGAAGATGACGCTGTTCCCCATGGCGATCATCACCGTGTTCTGGCAGGACCAGATCGGCCTGTCGCTCGCCGAGATCCTGCTGGTCAACGTGTTCTTCTCCGCTGCCAACGTGCTCATGGAGTACCCTTCGGGCTATGTCAGCGACCGTCTCGGCTACCGGCTGTCGCTGGTGATCGCCTGCCTGTTCGGCATTGCCGGCTGGGGCGTCTACCTGTTGGCCGCCTCCTTCTGGCACGTGATCGGGGCCGAGCTCTTGCTTGGCGTCTGCTACGCCTTCATCAGCGGCTCGGACAACGCCCTGCTCTACGAATCGCTCAAGGCTGGCGGCCGGATTGAGCTCTACACCCGCTGCGACGGCCGCATGGTGGGCTGCGCCCAGATGGGCGAGGCAGCCGGGGCGCTCTGCGCCGGGCTAATGTACGTCGCCTCGCCGCTTGTGCCCTTTGCCGCCCAGATCGGCGTCTGGTCGCTGGCCCTGCTGCTCGCCCTGTCCCTGCATGAGCCAGCGGGTGAGACGCCACCGCACCGGGTCGGCTCTCACCTGCGCGAGGCCGTGCGCATCGGCCGCCATGCTCTGGCGGAAAACCGGATGCTGCGGGCGACCATGGTCTTCGGCATGCTCCTGGGGTTGGCCTCGTTCTATCCGGTCTGGCTGGTGCAGCCGTTCATGCGGGAATGCGGCGTGGATCTGGCCTGGTTCGGTCCCATCTGGGCCGGCGCCAACCTGACAGTGGCAATTTTTGCCTATCACAGCCACCGGGTGCTGGCCCTGCTCGGACCCAAACGGATGTGCGCGCTGTTCGTGCTCGTGATCGTGGGCGCCTATGCCGGCCTGGGCCTGACCTCCATGCTCGGCAGCTTCCTTTTCTACTACCTGCTCACCGCCATGCGCGGCCTCCAGGGACCGATGATGCGAGCCTGCCTGCAGCAGCAGAGCAGCCGATACATGCGGGCCAGCATCCTTTCCCTGCACAACCTGCTCTTTCGCCTGGGCTATGTGGCCACCGGCCCGCTGGTGGGCTGGCTGAGCGACAGCCGGGGCATCAGCACCGGTTTCCTCACCCTGGCTGTCAGCTTCGCCCTGCTGCTGCCGCCGGCTGCCCTGGCCTTTCTGCGGCAGCAGGCCGTCATCCAGACGCGCCCGGTGACCGACGAAGGGTAAAGAGGAGGCCCACTTCCGTTCCTGCTCCGAACTGCTGACAACCACCGCCCTTGCCATGGCAAACAGGCGCGGCAACGCGGTCAGCTCATCCATGGCGGGCGCAGAACAATCCCCTTCTTGTGCTACGGCAGCTTTTCCCGGTGCGAGAGGCCGAGCGCGGTCATTTCCCGTTGCGCCGCAGCGAAGGCGTCATCGACCAGGGTCTGGCGCTCCAGCGCCGTCCCTCCGGTCATGGTAAAAAGGATATCCAGTTCAGGTACCTCGCCCAGCATCCGGGCCAGGGATTTGATGTACACCTGCGGGAACCGGGCCGTCACCTGGCGCATGCCGGGGGCCATGATCGACTCGTCGTTGCAGCGAACGGTCAGGGTGCGGGCGAAGGAGCCGCCCGCGCCAAAGAGTTGATCGAACAAATCGGTCAGGCTGCCGCTGAGGATGGCCTCCAGCTCCCCCGGCACCCCGGGCAGGCAGACGATGGCCGTCCGCCCCGCCTGCAGCAGCACGCCGGGTGCTGTGCCCACCGGGTTGTCCAGGGGCCGCGAACCGGCCGGCAGCCAGGCCATCTTCTCCCGGAAGGGATTGAGGCCGCCCTCGGCGAGAATGCCCCTGCTGTGGAAGTCATCGTACCGCTCCCGCACCATCCGCCGCGCGGTATCGTCAAGTCGCAGCTTCACCCCCACCCCTCTGGCCACGGCCGCAAGGGTCAGATCGTCCTCGGTGGGGCCAAGCCCGCCTGACACTACCAGTAGATCGGCCTGCCGCGAACACGTCGCGACTACGGCCCGGGCGATCGTCTCCTCGATATCGGGCAGCATGATCGCTCGCGTCACCATGCCGCCACGGCTGTTGACCAGACGGCAGATGAAGCGGGT
>CAZFPV010000249.1:2465-3869 GCA_964521155.1 uncultured Desulfobulbus sp.
CGTTGCCCACGACGCAGATTTCAACGCTGATCGATTCCATTCCGGTTCCTCCGAATCAATTCACGGCAGGCGGTCAATCACCGCCCGGGCCAGTTCCTTGGCCCGCTCCAGGTTGGCCTCTGGGTCGCAGACTGCGACCAAAACCGTGAAGCAGGCCTCCTTGTGCAGCACATGCAGGCCAGCGCCGCATAAATATTCCCCTGTCCCAGGCAAAAACAGGGTATGTTCCGTGCAGACAATTCCAGGCGCTCCTGCCATGGCGATCCCCGCCAAGCCAACTTGCCCGCGAAGGTGCGCCATGCCTGACCCCACCGCCCCCAGGCCCCTTTCCGGGGAAGAACTGAACCGGCTTTTCACCCGCGCCTGCGAGGCCCAGACCAACGGCCGCCTCACCGAGGCCCTGGCCACCTATAGACTGCTGCTCGACTACCTGCCCGAATCATGCCCCCTGCTCTACAATAACGGGCTCGCGCATTACGATCTGGGCGAATACGACCTGGCGCTGGCAGCTTTTGCCCGGGCCGCGGCCATCAATCCGGCTGACGACAGCACCCTTTTCAACCTGGCGCTCTGTCACAGGAAGATCGGGGACTGTGCGGCGGCGATCACTGCCTACCAGCAGGTGCTCGAACTCGATCCCCACCACGTCGACAGCCTCTACAATCTGGCCGGATGTTTCCGCGACAGCCATGAGGACAGCCGGGCCATTGCCTGTTATCAAACCGTGCTTGAACTGGATGCCGGCTACCTGCCGGCCATGAGCAACCTGGCCTACCTCCACCACCGGGCAGGCGAGTTCGACCAGGCCATGACCCGGTACCGGCAGGTGCTGAGCCTGCGGCCCGAGGACGAATCAGCGCGGTTCATGCTCGACGCCCTGGAAGGCGGGGCCCGCCTGCATGCCCCGGATGCGTATGTGCGCCGATTTTTCGACAGCTATGCCCAAGGGTTTGAGCAGAGCCTGGTGCGGGAGTTGGAATACGACGACCCGGGCAAGCTCTACGCCTGTTTCCTCCGCTGCCCCGTACGGTCGGCCAGATATAACCACGCCTTGGATCTCGGCTGCGGCACGGGCCTGAGTGGCCTGCCGTTCGCCGGGGTGGTGGATATCCTCGACGGTGTGGACCTGTCGCCCAACATGCTCGTCCAGGCGGCCAGCAAGGGTTGTTACACCGTTCTGCATGCGGATTCCATCCTGCACCACCTGACCGTAACCCGCGAAACCTATGACCTCTTCCTGGCCACTGACGTTTTCATCTACGTCGGCGATCTGGAGGAACTCTTCCACGCGGCCCGGACCATCGCCCGACCGGACGCTCTCTTCTGTTTTTCCACCGAACTGTTGCTGGCCGACGGCTGCCGCCTGCGATCCACGGGCCGATTTGCCCATAATAGGGAATATAT
>CAZFPV010000250.1:0-3859 GCA_964521155.1 uncultured Desulfobulbus sp.
GCCGCGGCCACCTGCCAGACCATCCGCAGGGCGATGGGCTTGATGGCCGGGCCGGAGAGGCCGCCGATAATGTTGGCTAGCTTGGGCCTGCGGCTGTGCGCGTCGATGGCCATGCCGATCAGGGTGTTGATCAGGGAGATGGCGTCAGCGCCGCCGGCCTCTACCGCCCGGGCCATGGCGACGATGTCGGTGACGTTGGGTGAGAGCTTGACGATCACCGGCAGGGTCGCGGCCTCTTTGACTGCCCGAGTGACGGCGGCGGCCATGTCCGGGACAGTGCCGAAAGCAACGCCGCCCTTCTTGACGTTGGGGCAGGAGATGTTGATTTCGAGCCCGTGCACACCCTCGACGGCGGACAGTTCGCGGGCAAGCACGGCATACTCCTCAATGGAGTCGCCGAGAATGTTGACGATGAGTTTGCTGGCGCAGGTGCGGAGAAAGGGCATCTTGCCCCGGATGAACTGCTCCAGGCCGACGTTCTCCAGACCGATAGCGTTGAGCATGCCGCAGGCGGTCTCGGCGATCCGGGGTGGCGGGTTGCCCGACCGTGGGGCAAGCGAAATGCCTTTGACAACCATGGCCCCCAGCTGGTCCAGGTCAGTGAGATTCGCAAACTCGGCGCCGTAGCCGAAGGTGCCTGAGGCGGTCATGACCGGGTTGGCTAACTCCAGGCCGCCGATGGTAACGCGGAGGTCGGGCCTGCCGGCAGGATTCAATGGGTCCATGCCACCTCCTCGGCCCGAAAGACCGGCCCGTGGGAACAGACATGGCGGTAAGCGCCGTCAGCGCCGTGGATGGTGCAGCCCAGGCAGGCGCCGAGGCCGCAGGCCATGTGCGCCTCAAGTGAGACCTGGCAGGCCAGGTCCTGTTCGGCGCAGAGCCTGGCAACGGTGGCCATCATGGCGTGGGGGCCGCAGGTATACACCTGGCGGATTCGCGGCAGGTGTAGCGGCAATAGATCGCCGACTTGGCCGTGATGGCCCAGGCTGCCGTCGTCGGTGGCGGCATGAACCAGGCAGCCGGCATCGGTGAATTCACGGGTCAGCTGACGAAGTTCTTCTCCGGTCCTGGCCCCAAGCAGAGCCACAGGTGGATCGTTCTGGCCTGTTCGGTCTCGGAGGACCTCGGCCAGGAACAGCAGCGGAGCTATGCCGATGCCGCCGCCAACCAGGGCCACCGGCCCCTTGGCAGACAAGTGGAACCCCCGTCCCAGCGGGCCGATGAGATCAAGGCTGCCAGCTTGCCGCAGCTCGGATAGCCATTGGGTGCCCTGGCCGACCACCTTGATCAACAATTGCACCTCACCCCTGGCGTTCACCCGGTGGATGGAAAAGGGGCGCCGGAGCAGAGGATCAAAGGTGCGGCCGCAGGCGGCCATGACAAACTGGCCAGGTTGGGCTGCGGCCGCGATACGCGGCGCGGCGAGAACGAGGCGATGAACCCCGTCGGCCAGTCGTTCGACGGCGAGAATGCTTGAATTTTCCTGGAACTCGGGCATGTAAAACGATACAAAAGAGTATTGATGTTCAATTTTTTCCAACAGACAACAACAGGACAGAACACGACATGGACTTTTTCTTCACAGCCCTGGCAGCTCTTTTCGGCACCCTGGTAGGCTCCTTTCTCAATGTGGTGATCCTGCGCCTGCCGCGTGAAGGCGAATCGATAGTCTTCCCGGGTTCCCACTGCCCGCATTGCCAGACGCCGCTGCACTGGTACGAGAACATCCCCATCCTCAGCTATCTGGTCCTGCGTGGCCGATGCCGGAGCTGCAAGGTGCATATCTCCCTGCAGTACCCGATCGTCGAGGCGGCCATGGCCATGCTCGCGGCCATGTTGATGCGGCGGTTTACACCTAGCTTTGAATTTGCCTTCTACTTCGTCTTCGTCGCTGCCCTGCTGGTTATCATATTTATCGATATTCATCACCAAATAATCCCGGACAGCATCAGCCTGCCCGCGATCCCCATCGGTTTTGCCGGCGCCTTCTTGAACGATCAGGTCACCTGGCAGCAGTCTGGACTGGGTATCCTGCTCGGTGGCGGTGCACTTTACGCCGTGGCCTTCGGGTACTACCTCCTCACCCGGCGCGAGGGCATGGGCGGCGGTGACATCAAGTTGCTTGCCATGATTGGCGCCTTCCTCGGCTGGCAGAGTCTGCTCTATGTCATTTTCGCCAGTTCATTGACCGGAAGCCTGGTTGGCCTTGTCGCCATGGCGCGGCAGGGCAAGGGCGGCCAAACCCGCATCCCTTTCGGCCCCTTCCTCGCCTTGGGCGCCATTTCCTATCTTCTACTGCAGGAACAGATCATGACCCTCTGGCGTTGGTATCTCGGCAGCGCCGGTCTCTGACCGGAATTACCCCAAAAAAAAAGCCCCCGGGGTTCCGGGGGCTTTGATGTTTCGACCGATTCGTTCAGGCTTCGATTTCGTGTTCGACGCCGATGGCGATCTTGTAGAGGATGGTCAGAATGAAAAACCCTGCCGCCCAGACGCCGATGGTGATGAGCAACTCGTTGGCAGTCGGATAGTATTCGACAATCTCATGGGTGGGGGTGGGAACAAAACCGCCGAGGACAAAGCCGATGCCCTTGTCCAGCCAGAAGGCGAAGAAGATCGAGGCTGCGCCGATGCCGAGCCAGAGATCGTTCCCTTTGCGGGTGGCAGGATAGGCGAGCAGAGCGAGGCCGACACAGAACAGCGCGACAAAACCCCACATGAAGGGAACAAGGTTGTTATAGACGTGGCCATGGTGTTCCAGGCCGAAGAACAGGTACTGTAGGGTGTGCTTGTGACCAGGGATGTCCGAGTAGAACCCGACGAAAAATTCCAGGCCGACAAAGAACATGTTGGCGATGGCTGCGTAGATGATGATGGTCACCATCTTGTTGATCGCCTCTTTTCCGGCATCGAAGTTGGCGACCCGCTTGAGGATCAGAGCCATGACCACGATCAGCGCAGGACCGGCGGCAAAGGCAGAAGCCAGGAAGCGGGGGGCAACGATGGCGGATAACCAGAAGTGACGACCAGGCAGACCGCAGTACAGCATGGCGGTGACGGTGTGGATCGAGAAGGCAAAGGGGATCGACAGGTAGACGAAGAAATAGATCCACTTCGGCGGATGCTGCTGCTTGCGCTCAGCGGTGAGGATGACCCAGCCGCACAGCGCGTTGAGAATCAGGTAGCCCCAGAGGACGCACATATCCCAGAAAAGCATGGAATTGGGCGTGGGGTAAAAGAGCACGTTCAGGCCACGCAACGGTTGGCCGAGGTCAGCCATGATGAACATCATGCACATCAGCAACGAGGCGATGGCGAGGAATTCGCCGAGGATAGTGATCCGTCCGAAAGCTTTGAAATTGTGGATATAGTACGGAAGCACCAGCATCACGCCTCCGGCGGCTACGCCAACGAGGAAGGTGAACTGGGAAATGTAGATGCCCCAGGATATGTCTCGGCTCATGCCGGTCAGGGTCAGACCGGTGAAGTACTGCCGCAGGTAGCAGACCCCGGCAACGGCGACGAAAAAGCCGAGAAAGGCAAGCCACATCCAGTAGTAGTTGTTTCCTTTTAACGCTTTCTCAAACATGGCGGCCTCATACTATATAAAAGACAGAAGGAAGGGTGCCGAGAGACGGATTGCGCTGCAGGGTGTGATTTTCCTTCAGCAGCTTGCGGATCTCGGAATGCGGATCGTTGAGATTGCCAAACACCATCGCTTTGGAGTCGCCACAGGCTTCGACGCAGGCAGGCTGCAGGCCGATGCCGATGCGCTCGGCGCAGAAGTTGCACTTCTCCACTACGCCGCGGGTCCTGCGCGGAAAATCCTTGTTGAGGTTCTTGACGAACTCTTCAGGAT
>CAZFPV010000251.1:0-3836 GCA_964521155.1 uncultured Desulfobulbus sp.
GAGCGATGCGGGGCAGTCCCGCTGGACTGCCCTTTTTTGTGATTTTACAGGAGAACGGAATGGCCCTGTTCAATTTTTCCGCCAGGGAAGGGGCGCTGATCGAGCGGGCGCTCGGTTTTGTCAATCGGCAAGAGGTGGACCCGGCGCTGGCAGGCGCGGTGTTGATCGTCAAGACAGCGGCATTTGCCGACGAATGCGACCGGCTTGCTCCCTATTATCCGCTGCTTGGCCTGGAAAACCGCAACAGCCGCCTGGTCTTTGACGCCAGTCGGCACGGCGGGCACAATATCCTGATCAACCAGGAAACGATCAGCGGCCTCTCCTTTGTCCACACCCTGATTGGCGACCTGGTGCATCTGGCCAATCTCGGCCAGTTTGCCGCCGAGCACGGCAACTTCTACCGCTTCGATCAGGAACAGGCCATCGCCCGCCACTGGCATGAGTTTCTGCTCTGGTCCAGGTTCCAGGCCATGCGCGTTGCCACCCGCGCCCATGCCTTGTGCAGTTGGCATGAGGCCAATGGAGACGCGCCACCGGCGGACGGCTGCTACCGATTCGAGGGGTTTGATTGCCACAGCTCAGGTCTGGAACAGAGCCTGCGGGGTCTCGCCGAGGCAGGCGAGATCGGCGCCTGGCGGGAAGGCTTGTGGGATCTGCTCGAGGAGGCGGCCCTGTCCTTCGGCCGAATGGCCTTCCTGCAGCAGGAGGCACGGCCGGAGCAGGTGGACGGGCGTTTCCCCGCCGAGGCCATCGAGCAGGCCGTGGGCCTGGACAATGCACTTGCCCTCTACGGAGCGCTGCTGCAGTCGCGGCACTATGGGGAATGGAGCGAGCGCCGGCGGGCCATCCGCGCCGTCATCCTGGAGATGCAGGAACGGGGCCGGGCTCGGTTCGCACCCGGTGTCTGAACACCGGGTGCACATGCTTTGTTGACTTACGGTAACTCCATGGCCCATTGTTCCAGCGGCGGCACGGTGGTGACGATAGTTTCCCGCTGCAGAAAGGCGGCGAAACGGCTGTATCGGTTCTTGTCGAGCGCGCCCGGCCGCAGGGCGAACCGGGGCAGGGTGTCCTTCCAGGCCCGCTGGTTGAGCTCATCGTTCAGATTCTCCCGACCATGGCTGACAAAGAGCTGCCAGCTCTCCTCGGGATGATTGATCAGGTACTGCACCCCCTCCTCGAGCGCATCGACAAACTTGCGTAGCTTCGGGTCGCCAACCGACCTGGCGGCCGCCACCAGGATCAGCTCGTCATAGGCCGGCACCCCGAACTCCTCAACGAAAAAGGCCCGGCCCGGCCGTTTCTCGATGGCCATCTGGTTGAGCTCGAAGTTGCGGAAGGCCCCGATCACCGCGTCCACCTGGCCGGTGAACAGTGACGGCGACAGCGAGAAGTTGACGTTCACCAGCTTGACATCCGCAAGTGTCAATCCCTCCTTTGCCAACATCACCTTCAGCAGCGCGGTCTCGAACCCGCCCACCGAGTAGCCCACGGTCTTGCCCTTGAGGTCGGCGATGGTCTTGATAGGCCCATCGGCCAGCACCACCAGCGAGTTGAGCGGCGTGGCCACCAGAGTGGCGATGCGCACCAGCGGCAGCCCCTGATCCACCTGCATCTGGTGCTGGTGCTGGTAGCTGACGGCGATGTCGGCCTTGCCCGCGGCCACCAGCTTGGGCGGGTCGTTGGGGTTGGAGGGCGCAATAAGCTCGACCTCGAGCCCTCGGGACTTGAAAAAGCCCTTTTCCAGGGCCACGTACAGGGGCGCGTGGTCCGGGTTGACGAACCAGTCGAGCAGCACGGTCAGCTTTTCCGCCGACCAGGCCGGGGCGACCGGCAGGAGGAGGGCGGCGAACAGCAGCAGGGTAAAACGTTTCATGGGGTCATTCCTTGTTTGGGTTGCCAGTGGATGAGGTGATCGAGCAGGCGATCAACACAGAAATACAGCAGCAGCGAGGCCATGGCCAGCAGGGTCAGGGCCGCGAACATCAGGTCGATCTGCATACGGGCGTTGGCATGCAGCATGGCGAAACCAAGCCCCCGGCTTGAGCCGACCCATTCGCCCACCACCGCGCCGATCGGCGCCACCGCCGTCGCCACCCGCAGGCCCGCGGCAAAGGCGGGCAGGGCGGAGGGGATGACGATGTGGCGGAGCACGGCCAGCGGCCCGGCCCCCATGATCCGGGCCAGGTCGAGCAGGTCCGGGTCGGTGCGGCGCATGCCGTCGTGGAAGGAGGCGGTCACGGGAAAGTAGATGATCAGCACGGCCATGGCTACCTTGGAGGCCATGCCGTACCCGAGCCAGAGCACCAGGATCGGCGCCAGGGCAAAGACCGGGATGGCCTGGCTGATGACCAGCACCGGCAGCATCCAGCGCTTGAGCAGGGGCGAGACGATCATGGCCAGCGCGCTGGAGGCGCCCAGCAGGGTGCCGATGACCAGGCCGAGCAGGATCTCGGCAATGGTGGTGGCAAGATGCGGCAGCAGCATGGGCAGATGGGCCACGAGCGCCCGCCCGACCGGGAGCGGCCCGGGCAGGATGTAGGGCGGCGCTCCGGTGATGCTGACCAGCAGCTGCCAGAGGCCAATCAGGCCAATGGCCAGGATGGGCAGGCGCAGACGGTTCATGCCCGCTCTCCGTCCAGGAGCAGGTCGAGCAGGTCGGCGTAGCGCCCGGTCAGGTTCGGGTCGGCCGCATCCCGGGGCGCTTGGCCGTCCAGGTCGAACTCGGCGGCGATGCCGGCGGGAGCGCCGGCCAGAACCACGATCCGGTCGGCCAGGCGCAGGGCCTCGAGCGGGTCGTGGGTGACCAGCACCACGGTCGCGCCCTTGGTCAGGCGGGCTGCCAGGTTCTGCAGGCGCATCCGGGTGAGCGCGTCCAGGGCCGAGAAGGGCTCGTCCATGAGCAACACCGGCCGCTCCTCCATCAGGGTGCGCAGCAGGGCCCCCCGCTGGCGCATGCCTCCGGAAAGGGCGGCGGGATAGGCCTGGGCGTATTCATCCAGGCCGGCAGCCTGGAGCAGGGCCAGCGCCCGGGTTCGCGCCGCAGGCGTAATCTCGCCGCGAAGTCTTGCCCCGAGCAGGATGTTGTCCAGCAAATTGAGCCAGGGCAGGAGCAGGTCGTTCTGGCCCATCCAGGCCACCTGCAGGCCGTTGGCCGGACCGGGTTCAAAGTCGATGCAGCCGCTCCAGGGCAGGACGGCCGCACCGCCAATCAATTTCAACAGGGTCGATTTGCCGCAGCCGCTGGGTCCGAGCAGGCAGGTGGTGCGGCCGCCGGCAAATCGCAGCGACAGATCGGCAAAGAGCGGCCGCCCGTCGAAATCGAGGCTGACTCGGTCGAGAACAATGGCGGGCGCACTCATCGGCGGCGTGTGCTCCCGGCCGGCAGGCACTGGGGCGGCAACAGCTCAGAAATAGCGGAAGAAATGGTGCACCGGGCCGCTGCCGTGGCCGATTTCGTACTCGGCTCCGGCCAGGATGGCGCTGGTGATGTAATCCTTGCCCATGCGCACCGCGGCCTCCATGTCCTCGCCCCAGGCCAGGTAGGAGGCGATGGCCGAGGAAAGGGTGCAGCCGGTGCCGTGGTTGTTGCGGGTGACGATGCGGTCGCCGGGCAGGGTGATGAGCCGCTCCTCGTCGCCAAAGTAGAGGCAGTCAGTGCAGGTCTCGCCTTCGAGGTGGCCGCCCTTGATGAGCACATTGGCGCAGCCGAACTTGCCCAGGTCCACGGCCGCGGCCTCCAGCGCCATCTGGTCGGCGATCTCGCGGTCAAGCAACACCGAGGCCTCGGGCAGGTTGGGGGTGATGAGGCTGGCCAGTGGGATCAACTCCTGCTT
>CAZFPV010000252.1:0-3824 GCA_964521155.1 uncultured Desulfobulbus sp.
GGATCAGGGAGTATATCCCCGGGGACGGCCGCACCTATGTCAACAGCGCTCCGCCGTCGGAGTATGTGCACTTCCTCCGGGCGCTCTGGAAGGAGCAGCTGCCGTATGCCAGGGAGATGCTGCGTCTCATGTCGCTGCCAGGGCCAGACCGGATTTTTTATGGCACGGAACTGCCCAATGGCACCCTGGTCTACAATAAAACCGGCACCACGGCGCGACTCTGCGGCGACATGGGGATCCTTGCGCCGATGAGCAAGAACGGCAAGCGCGTGCCCTATGCCATCGTCGGCATTGTCGAGGGCCCGGCAAGGGCCGAGGATTACAAGCAATGGATGGCCTCCAGCGGCGGGGCGATCCGTGATTTTTCCACGCTGGTCTATGAGGCCATGAAGCAGAAGCACAATCTGCCCTGACGGTCCCCGCAGGGCGCCACGGCGCGGACCCAGATGATCACCCTAACTCCGCCGGGCAGGTGACCGGGGCGGCCAGGTCATCGCCGCCGGGGAAGGCGGCCGGGTCGGAGAGCCGGTCCTTGATCGCTTCCAGCGCATCGAGATTTTCGAAAAACAAATCCACGATGCGGGGGTCGAACATGCCGCCGCGTTCCTGGCGGATGAACCCGAGCACCTTCTCCTTGGGCCAGGGCTGTTTGTAGGTGCGCCCCAGGGAGAGGGCGTCGTAGACGTCGGCCAGTGCGCTGATCCGCGCCAGCAGGCTGATCGCCTCGCCCTTGAGGCCGCAGGGGTAGCCGGTGCCGTCCCATCGCTCATGGTGCTGGAGGGCGATGGTGCGGGCGCTGGCCATGAGTTTCCGGTCCGAGGTGTGGAGGATGCGCTGGCCGATGACCGTGTGGTGCTTGATGATCTCGTACTCCTCGGCCGTGAGCTTGCCCGGTTTATTGAGGATGGAATCCGGAATGCCGATCTTGCCGACGTCGTGCATGGGCGAGGCGGCCTCCAGCAGTTGGATGTCTTCTGTCGGCAGGCCGTACTTTTCCGCCAGCAAGGCGGAATAGGCCGCCACCCGGCGGACGTGGTTGGCAGTGTCGTGCGAGCGGCTCTCGATGACCTCGCCCAGGGTGGACAGCAGTTCCCGCTGGGTTTCGATGACCTCGCGGTTGAGGATCATGATCTCGCTGTTGCCGAGGTTGATTTTCAGCTGCCGGCGCACGTTCTGGACCAGCAGGACGATGATCAGGCCGAGGATAGCGATGATTGAAAGCGCGATCAGGATGGCCGAGCGGTGGACCTCATAGTACGATTGCGGCCGGTGCAGCAGGATCGCGTCGTCGGGCAGGCTTGCCGGCGCAATGCCGAACCGTTGCAGGGCCCGGTAATCGTAGGTGTGGCGGTTGAGATGGGCGAGCACGTCCTGGATCCGGGGCGGACTGTCGCCCGCGATCCGCGCCAGCAGGGTCCGGGCAGCCATCTCCCCATGACCGAAGGCACTGGTGACGCGGCCGCCGACCGCCCCCGAATCCATCTGAAAATCCCAGGCAACATAGACCGGCGCCGGCGAGGCGGCGGCAATCCGCCGGGGCATCTCTTCGGCGGTGTACACCGTGCCGGCCGCATCCTGAAAATAGACCAGCAGATAGATCAACTCGCCCGGCTGGCGCTCGCGGGCAAAGGCGACCAGTTCATCGGCGGTCTGCGGCGGAAGGATCTCGATCTTCACCCGGTCGGTCAGCGACCGGATCTGGGTGAGGAAGTCCTGGCGGATGGACTGGCCAGTGAGGGTGTCGTCGACGATGACGTATATTGTGCGCGTTTGCGGATTCTGGCGCAGGGCGGCTTCCAGGGTCTCGCGGTGTGCCAGGTTCTCGATGATGATGTGCATGTCGCCAGCATTGGCCGGGATCGAGGCGGGGTCGTTGATGCCGCAGGCCGCCATGGGCGTGTTGGGGAAGAGGTCGTCGCGGTGGCTGGCGGCCAGGTCGAGGGCGTGGTTGTCGGTGAGGATAACGCCATCGAAGCGGGTCCCTGCATATTTTTCCCGGTAGAGGGCGAGCAGTCGGTCGAGGTAGGCCGGCGAGCCGTGATGCTTGGCATCCATGTACTCGACCCGGTAGCGGGCCTGCACCTCGGGGGCCTGCAGTACCGAGACGATGCCCGCCTGCAGTTCCCGGGTCCAGGAAAAATCCGGGGCATAGGAGTGGACTATGAGGATGCGCGGTCCCTGGTCTGCGTCCTTGCCGGCGGCGTCGATGCGCATGGCGGCAAGCACCAGCAGGACCAGACAGAGGGGGACGAGAAGAATGCGGGCGGGTAGCTTCATGCCGCCAGCATAGCACGTCCAGGCCTTGACGGACAAGGGCTGCTGCCGAGGCAAGGCGCTTTCCTCCGGCCGGGGTCCGGGGAGTCAGCCGTGCTCGTGCCGGGCAAAGGCGATCAGGCCAACGATGGTGACGGCGATGCCGACCAGGCCGGCGAGGTTGGGCAGGGGGGCGTGGAGGAGCAGGATTTCGCCGGTCAGGGCAAAGAGGACCTCGCTTGACTGGGTGGCGTCGACCGCGGCCAGCCGGCTGGCGTTGTCGGCCCGGCCGCGGGCCTGGAGAAAGAGCGTGGTGGCGATCACCCCGGAGAAGACGGCCACCAGTCCCGTGTTGAGCAACTGGCCGGTGGAGGGCAGGGCCGCGTTGGTGCACGGATAGAGCAGCAGCCAGAAGGGCAGGCTGCCGGCCGACAACAGCAGGACCCGGGTGAAGCTGTTGGCCATCAGGTCGGCGTCCAGGCGGGGCAGGCTCGGCCGGCCGCGCTGGGCCTCCCAGACCAGCTGGTTGCCAAGCGGGTAGCAGAAGGCGGCCAGCAGCACCGCGACGGCGCCGAGCAGGGCGGGGCGCAGGTCGGTTGTGCTCACGTTGCTGATATTGACCAGGCTGACGCCGGCAAAGACCACGGCGGCATAGAGCCAGATCCGCCGGGCGAACCGGCCGCCGAAGAGCATGAGGACAAAGAGAGTGGCAATGATGGTCAATTGCCAGGTGGTGGCCACCACCCAGCCCGGGGCAAAGTCGGCGGCAAAACAGATGAGGGCGTAGAAGCAGCCGAAACCGATGGAGCCGCTGATCGTCCAGAAAGCATAGTGGCGTCGCAGTTCGGCCAGCACCCGGAGCAGATGGCCCGGCCCCTTGAATGCGGCCAGGCCGGCGGTCAGCAGCAGCACCATGTACAGGTAGCGCAGGGCGGCCGTCCAGTACCAGTGGCCGCCCTCCAGGCTCATCAGCCGGTTGAGGATAAAGGTCGAACTGAAGAAGAAGCCGGCGGCCAGGCCGGTGCACATCAGGCGGATCATGCCGGCCCGCTCGGGGTACGTGGCGGGGGAAACGGGCGGCCCGTCATGACGCTTCCCCCTGGCGGCCGTTGTAGACCGGCGCGCCGCTGGCGGCAAAGGCCCGGAAGTCGGCCAGGGCCTCGTCGCGCAATACGTCCTCGATCAGTCCGATGCCGCGCCGGGCCAGTTCGTCCCGCCAGGACGCGGGCATGGGCCCCTCGTCAAAGCCGGTAATCCGTTCCATTGCCGGGCCTGCGCCGGCGATCATCAACGAGCGCACGCCCGACCAGAGCACCGCGCCAAAGCACATGGCGCAGGGCGCCCAGTTGACCACCAGCTGATGCGCGGGCAGGTCGGGGCCGCCAAGGTCGTAGACGCCGAGCATCCGCTGGGCGAGCGACAGGGCCATCACCTCGGCATGGGCCGAGGAGCAGCAGAGCGGCACCACCCGGTTGACCCCAATCACCACCAGCCGACCCGAATCGCGCTCGAAGACCCCGGCGGCAAAGGGACCGCCCGAGGCGAACCGGGTATTCAGGCGGGCAAAACGG
>CAZFPV010000253.1:0-3785 GCA_964521155.1 uncultured Desulfobulbus sp.
AACCTCGGCCTATGCCGGCTTCAGCCCGCCCCTGTATAAAAATGCGGAGGGACAGTATGTCGGCGGCATGTTCTGGGACGGCCGCGCCACCGGTCTGAGCAAGAACCTGGGAGACCCGCTGGCCGAGCAGGCCCAGGGTCCGCCGCTCAACCCGGTGGAAATGAACATGCCGGACAAGAAGGCGGTGGTGGAAGAGGTGCGAAAGGCCACCTACGCCAACCTGTTCCGCCGGGTGTTCGGACCGGCCTCGCTTGACGATGTCGATCTCGCCTACGACAACATCGCCAGGGCCATTGCCGCCTACGAGCGCTCGGTCGAGGTCCAACCGTTCAGCTCCCGCTTCGACGCCGGCCAGTTGAGCGTCCAGGAAACTCGGGGCCTGGAACTGTTCAAAGTCAACTGCGCCAAATGCCACAGTTTGGAGACAACTCTGGCCAAGCGGCCGCTGTTTACCAACTACACTTATGCCAACATCGGCGTGCCCAACAACCCCAAGGTCGCCGTCGATCCAGATCCGGGGCTGGGCGGATTCCTCGCCTCGGCCGACGCCCCGGAGGATTTCGCTTCCGACGCCGACGCAGAAAGGGGCAAGTTCAAGACGCCGACCCTGCGCAATGTCGCCTTCACCGCCCCCTACTCCCACAACGGCTATTTTCCGACGCTGAAGGATATCGTCTGGTTTAAAAACACCCGCGACGTCGCCGACTTCGTGCCGGACGTGGCAGACAATCTGAACACAACGGATCTGGGCAATATGGGACTCACCCAGGGGCAGGTGGACGACATCGTCGCCTTTCTCCTGACCCTGACCGACAAGTAATCCGTCTGGTGGCGGGCTATGGAAGGTTGTCCGGGGCGCCCGCAAGAGGCGCTCCGGACAACGGGGGAATGGGGTGGGGAGTTGTACCGACCGGGATCAGCCCTCTTCCTCTAGGAAGCAGGATTCGTCTTTGAGGATGAGCTAGATCATGTCCTTGACCTGAACCCTGCCGGCAGCAAGCCGCAGGTCGTCGCTGGTCTCGATACCCCGGCAGGAACCGTCCTTGAGGCGATCGCGGGTGCGCGTACTGGTCCGGTCGCGGGTCCTGGCCCGGCTGGCGGCGGTCAAATCCAGTTCCTCGGCGACCTCGACGCCCCGGCAGGAGCCGTCGCGCAGCCGCTGCTTGATGCCCGATCCTGTCTTGCCGCCGCCCTGGCGATAGCCGCTGCCGTAACCTTTGCCGGCCATTGCCGGCACTGCCAGCATCACGATTGCCACGGCCACGAGCAGGATACTGCTGACTGACTTGAAGGGATGCATGAAGAGATTCTCCTTTGGTGTGCCCGGGTCCAGGCGGTCGGTCCATCCGTTCGCGTCGGTTTCCCCGGTTGCTCTGTGTCAATGCAACGCGGAAGACAGGCAAAGGTTACACAAACAGATGCAAAAATATTCTCCGGCGGAAAAGATGTAACCTTTTGCCAGCGGACGCGTTATGAAAAACAGAATGGACGCCTTTCGCACCTTTTACACCGAACACGGCGAGCGCCTCTTCGGGTATCTGCTGCGCAAGTCCGGCAACCCGGCGCTGGCAGCCGATCTGGCCCAGGAAACGTTCACCCGCTATCTGGAACGACGCGGCGACGGCGCATTGAACATTGCCCTGCTGTTCACCATGGCGAGAAATCTCTATTACGATCATCTCCGGCGGCAGCGGCCGTTCGTCGAACTGGACGAGGCCACTTTGCCCGCAGACGAATCCAGCGATCAGGAGCGGCAATATATTGTCCGCGAGGATTCCCGCCGGGTGCTGGCCGCCATGCGGCAACTCGACGAGGAAGATCGCGACATACTCGCCCTGGTGGTCTCGGGCGGCCTGACCTACGCACAGATAGCCGCCGTCCGGGGCTGCAGCGAGGTCAACATCAAGGTCCGGGTGCACCGGGCGAGACAGAAACTCAGACAGATCCTGCCTGCGGAGCCGTCATGAAGGACTACCTGATCAGCCTGTATATCGACAACGAACTGGATCTGGGCGAGAAGATCGACTTTGTCGAAACGGTCCACGCCGACCGCGGCTTCACCGACGAGGCCGTGGCCCTGCTGCGGCAGGAAGAGCGCCTGCGGGCTTGCCCGACCGTTGACCCGCCCCTGCCGGCCGCACCCCCTGTGATGCGAACGGAATCGCGGCCGTGGGCCTCCGTGTTCGCCTTCTGGCTCAGGCCGCTGGCCGGCTTTGCCGCGGCCCTGCTCGTGGTCGGCCTGTTCACCCTGTTGCGGCCCTCGCCGCCGCAATCCCTCACCCACCTGAAAACGCCGCACCGCTTTGTCGTCTACCTGCCCGACAGCCGCGAGGCCAACCTCGTCGGCACCTTCACCGGCTGGAAGCCTGTGGCCATGCAACCAGTCGGCGACAGCGGCTACTGGACCCTGACCCTGCCCGTGCCCCAAGGCGAGCACCGCTACAGCTATCTGGTCGGGGATGGCCGGCAGATCGCCGACCCCACCGTACCCGCCCGTGAACAGGACGATTTTGGCGGTGAGAATTCGGTGATTGAGGTGCGAGTAGCAATATGAGATTCCTGGCCCTGGCCTGCCTGATTTGCTGCCTTCCCGGCTGCGCGCCGAGCCACTGGGTGGTTGTTCATGGGGTCGACGTCAGCCTCTCGCTCCAGGCCCCGGAGGCCAGGCGCGTCCAGTTTGCCTGCTCGGCGGATCGCTTTATCTTGCGCGAGGCGACCAGGGACAGGGACGGCCTTTGGACAATTGAGATCAACAATATGGCGGACAGGGAATTTCAGTATTTTTTCGTGGTTGACGGCGCCCCCCTTACACCCGACTGCAGGTTTCGGCAAAATGACGACTTCGGCGCGGCCAACTGCCTCTATCTGCCCTGGGTGGAGATTGCCCGGGCCGGTCGTTGAACGGAATGGACGCTGAACAATGAAAGACCAGGAGAGAAACATGAAAACCCTGAGTGGACTGGTCATCATCATATTGGTGCTGCTGGCAGTGACTGCTGCATGGGCTCAGGACGGCGACGCGGCGATTGACCCGGCGCGGCTGCAGGCGGTTGAGCGCAGCCTGGCCGAAGTCGGTCTGGGCGGCGCTGAGGCCGCGGATCTCGCCCGCGGCATGGTCGCGGCCGGGTACACGGATGGGCAGATGGCCCAGATCGGCCGGCAGATCCAGGCCGCACAGGGCGAGCCGACCACGCGACAAGCGGTGATCAACAAGATCCACGAAGGCATGGCCAAGCGGGTGGCGCCGGCGGGCATCGTCCAGGCCGTGGAGCGGGTTCGGGACAGGTACGGATTCGCCCTGGGGCTGGCGGCGCCCCTTGCCGGAACGCAGGCAGCCGGCCTGGCCGGCATCGTTGCCGATGGCCTCAGTTCCGGCCTGAGCCGGGAGGATGCCGGTCAGATTGCAGGCGGCATACAGGCGCAGGCGGCGCGGATGGACCGGGACCGGCTGCATGCGCTGGCCACGGAAACCATGACCGCGGCCCGTGACATGGTACGCCTGGGTGTATCCTCGCGAACAACCGCCTCAGTCATGGGGGAGGCCCTGACCCACGGGTATGACGCGGCGGCCATGCAGACCCTGCGCCAGAGCTTTCAGGCCCGCCAGATGCAACAAGCTAACGCGGATCAGGCTGCGCAACGGTTTGGCCTGGCCATACGCCAGGGAGTCCAGGCCAGGGACCTCGGCGGCCTCGCCGGCCCCGGCGGTCAAGGCATCAGCGGCAAGGATGCCGGAGCCGGCTCGGGCGGCAGCGGCAGTTCCGGAGGCGGGTCCGGTTCCGGAG
>CAZFPV010000254.1:0-2720 GCA_964521155.1 uncultured Desulfobulbus sp.
TCCTCCTCCATGTGGATGCGGGTGATGCCGATGGTCTTGGCGGGCTGGCCCTCAACCTCGATCTCGATCCGACCCCGCTCACAAATCGGCAGCTCGAACTGGGAGATCTGGTAGCCCTTGGGCAGGTCGGGGTAGAAGTAATTTTTGCGCGCAAAACGGTTCTCGCGGTTGAGGCTCGACTCGGTGGCCAGCCCCAGCTTGATGGCCGACTCCACCACCTTGCGGTTGAGCACCGGCAGGGAGCCGGGCATGCCCAGACAGACCGGACAGGTCTGGGAGTTGGGCGGGGCGCCGAAATCAGTGGCACAGCCGCAGAAAATCTTGCTCTTGGTTTTCATCTGGGCGTGGATTTCCAGCCCGATCACGGTTTCAAATTCCATGGCGTGTTGGCAAAGGGTCAGCCCCGTTGGGCGCCTTCATTGATCCAGGCGCGTATGTTGACCAGCTCTTCGTTCCAGCGACGCGAAGAAGCTCTGATAGTAATGTACATGCGAAACAGGTCGCCAACCAGGTGGGTCAGCTGCTCGAAAAGGCTGATCCGTTCGAGGATGCGGCCTTCCAGGCTCTGGGCGTCCCTGCCCTCGTCGGCCGCATCCACGGTCTTGGGCAGCCGCACATTGCGGAACTCGAAGGTGGCCGCGGCCAGGGTGACGCTGAACTCGTGCTCGGCCCATTCGATGCGGATGCGGGCCTGCTCCGGCTTCTTGGCCAGTCCCAGTCCGGCTCGGGCCTCCTTGAGCTCGGTCTGGAGGCCGCGGCAGATCACCTTTTCGCTGGCATCGCCCTCGCCGTACTCGAGCAGCATGTGCTTTTCGAATACCACCAGCACATCGCCCCGGCCCGGCACCTCAATGCTGCCGCCGCGCTCCTCCGATTTGTACCACAGCCAGGCGAGAAACTCCTGCCCGAGAAACCTCTTTTCCTGTATGAGATCGACAAGATCCATGTATGGTCCCGTATGGCTTCGGCGCGAGGCCGAAGGGGTTAAAGTTCAAGCGTCAGGGCTTGCCCGCCGTCCTTGCGTTCAGCGGCCTCGACGCTCTTGCGGAAGATGGCCGCGGCCCGCTGCTGGTACTGTTCGGCCTCTTCCATCTTTCGCTGGCTGCCGCACAGCTTGGCCAGTTCCTGCAGCACGGCCGCCACGCCGGGGTGATCCGTACCATGCACGGTTTCGTTGATGGCCAGCGATTTCAGATAGCAGGCCTCGGCCTCGGCATACCGGCCCTGAAGGCGGTAAGACTCGGCCAGATCGCCCAGACTCTTGACCAGCTGGGGATGGGTGGGCCGCAGGACCTGCTCGCGGATGCGGACCAGCCGTTCGTACAGCGGCACCGCCTGCTTTTCCATCTCCAACTCCATGCACAGGGCTGCCAGCTTGTCGAGAATGGCGGCCAGGGCCGGATGCTCCGGCCCGCGCTTGGTTTCCAAAATGTTGAGCGCCTTGGTGTAGAGCGACACTGCCTTGTCGTATTCGCCCAGCGTCTCCTGCAGTTCGCCGATCTGCTGCCAGCACACGGCCATCTCCGGATGATCCTGGCCAAGCTGCCGGGCAAGCATGGTCATCGATTCCTTGTACAGCGGGCCGGCCTTTTCGTGCTGGCCGCTGAGAACATAGGTATAGGCCAGATCCCGCTGGGCCAGGGCCTTGGCCAGGGGATCGGCGTCGCCGCACGCACCCGACAGCCGGACATGGGATTCCTGCCAGGACACGGCCTCGCGGTAGTTGTAGAGATTACGCGCCGTCTTACCCGCTGCCTGGAGAAACTGTAAATTCTCGGGCTCCAGCTCCAGGGCCCGCCGGAACAGGGCCAGGGCCCGCCGCAGATCGACCCGGCAGGCGGCCAGCCGGCCGCCACCATAGGCGGCCTGGGCCGCCAGGGGATGCACCCCTTCGCTCAAACGGGCCAGATACTCCTCGGCCGGCTGGGTCTCTCCCTCGCACAGGCGGTTCATGACCGCGGCCACATCGCCCTCGTCGGCCCCGCCGCGCAACTGCGCAAGCGTCGCCAGCACCTCGCCGAGGCAGGTCAGCTCATCGGCATGACTGTCCTCTACCAGGGCCAGTCGGTCGTTCATGATCACCAGTTCACGCTGCAGCCGGTCGCGCTCCTGGTCATCACCCTGCTGCATGGCTCGGGCCAGCACGGCCCGTTGCCGCTCCTCCGGCTCGTTGAGCCGGGCTCTATAGGTTTCAAAGCTCAGGCTGATGCCGGCCGGAGCGGACTCGCCTGCAACTGCTTCTACCGGGAATGCCGGCGCCTCGACCGTCGGTGATTCCGGCTCGGCGACTTCCTCCTCCGGTTCGATCGGAACCTCAACCGCCTCGGCCGCAACGGGAACCCCTTCCGCGCCCGGTTCGGTGATCACTTCGATGTCCAGATCGCCGGCCGGCGATTCCTCGACCGATGCAGGTTCGGTCAACGGTTCAGCGGCTGGCTCCTCGATCTCCAGGGAGATGACCCCATCTTCCTCACGCGCTGCCGATTCCGTTTCATCTTGGGCGAGTTCAGCCTCGGGCTCCTCGGCCATCGCCTCGACCAAGACGACCTCGGCTGGAATCGTTTCGACCGGCGCAGCCTCTTCCACGGGCGCTTCCTCGGGTTCGGCAATCGCCTCCGACTGAAGCTCCACGGTCGTTTCCAGCGCTTGCGCCTCCCCCTTCACCTCCTCAACCGCCTCCTCCTCTGCCGGAGCGGTCCATTCCACCGCTGGCGACGCGC
>CAZFPV010000254.1:2730-3758 GCA_964521155.1 uncultured Desulfobulbus sp.
CAGTCCGGGCAAGGGCACGGCGTCAGCCGATTCCGCTGGTTTCCTTGAAGACCGCCGCCACAGCAGTAAGGCGATCAGGAAAACAACTACCAGGACGGCAAGGATCAGGCGGTTCATCTCTCCTCCATTCTCTTTGCGGGCAATATGACGTTCAGCGGATTACAGGAGCACGGCCGGGCGCATCAGTTCATACTGCTCCAGGGATTCGCCCTCGACCATGCGCAGGCCGGTGAGCCAGGGAATCTGGAGGATGAGCGACAGGTGAAAGGTTTCCTTGAACAGGTCCTCCAACAGGGCGATTGCCTTCTTGCTGGTGGAAAAAAAGAGCAGCGTGCCGTCGGACAGGTTCCAGCAAAGGTCGTAGGTCGAGGGCACGGCCGGGGCCTTGCGAATCAGTTCGGCCTGCACCCGCTCCTTTATCTCCACCCGGACCGCCCGGCTGAGTCGGGGAATCTGCCGCTCCCGCTTCAACCGTTCCTCCTCCTTCATGACGAATTTCTTCAGCACCGCCGGGGCCACCTTGCGCTCATCGACCCGCATGGTCAGGGCCAGGTAATCGCCGGCGGCATAGGAACTGTAGGCAAAGGCGGAATCAAACATGTCGGCCACCGACACCCAGCCAATAGAGTATTCGTCCATGGTGTCGTCAATGTCCTTGAAACTGTGCGCCGATATCCGTTCGGCGGCAAAATCCCAGAACGAGCCGGAGATCTCCCCGGTCACCGAGAAGCGGGTCAAGGAGGCGGAGCCCGTGAGCAGTCCCATAATCACCCTTCCATTTATGCCGGCCAGGGCGGCTGGCGGAAAATCGAAAAAAACTGCAATATTCTACCAGCAATCCCGACGGCTGACCATAAGCAAATGCGCTCCGGGCCTCGGGAGGCGCCCCCCACTGGCGGAAAATTGTATCCAGCGTTTTCCTTTTTCGTTGACACTCCCCGGGGAAATGGGTAGAGAGAGTCTCTCGAATTCAAGGGTCGTTAACTCAGCCGGTAGAGTATCTGCCTTTTAAGCAGAGAGTCGCGCGT
>CAZFPV010000255.1:0-3747 GCA_964521155.1 uncultured Desulfobulbus sp.
GGTGGACGGCGTGCTGCAGCACACCCTGATCGTGGTGAACGACAACGACTTCCTGGACACCGTGTCGGTGCAGGGCACCCCCACCGCCAACCCCAACCAGTTCTTCGTGCTCGGCATCACCGACGACGTGGTGGCCGGTTTCCAGGCCCAGCAGATCCCCGAGCCCACCAGCCTCGCCCTCGCCGCCCTGGGCATCGGTGGCCTCGTGCTGCGCCGCCGCCAGCGCTAGGGTGCACGGACACTCACCCAGCCCAGATAGCCGTTGTGAGCAGCCCCCAGGCAAAGGGGCTGGCGTGAATGTCCACAGCCCCCGGGCTTGAATGCAAAAGACCCCGTGCCCACCGATGGTCGGCACGGGGTCTTTGACGGATGATGGCGGGAAAGCGACGCTCGCGGGCCCCGCCAGGGATCAGAACAGTGGCACCAGCTTGTAGCCCTGCGTCTGCCAGCCGATCAGGGAGATGAAGCCGTCGGCGACGAGTGTCAGCCCCGGTAGCAAGGTCTTGTTGTCGATCTTCAGCACCCGGGTGGCGATGGCGCAGACCTCCTGCCTGACGCCAAGCCCATGCAGCTGGCGCACCCTATCCGCAATCACCTCCAGCGCGTCTTCGTGATCCATCTCAAGCCGGCTATCGGGCTTGGTGGTCAGATAGCCAACCGTGGGCCCGATATAGACGATGATGAAATCGGGGGGCACGCCCTGGCGCACCAGCCCGGCATGCGACTCCTTGATGATGCTCAGGTAAAAAGCGGCCTTGTCCGGGTTATTGAAGTCGATCAGAAAGATCCCCTTGCCATCGGTCACATTGCGCAAGGCCGCAGCGTCATTCACTTCGACAGCCAGGGCATCGACAAGGGTCACGAGAGGGGAAAGTGCCAGCAGGCACAGCAGCAGAAAACGCCTGAAACGCATGGGTATCTCCAATGAGAAGTGATACCGCCAGGCCGCAGCTTGCTGGCACCTGGCGTGGATCAAAGCTGTGCAATGACCTGGTCGAAACCGGAAAACTGCAAGGCTTCGTTACGGTGGGCGCGGGCCAGCAGGCTGCCGCCCTCGAGGGTGGTCAGCAGCAGCTTCGCCAGATCCTGTGCTGCACCCGGCCAGCGGAGCTCGCCCTGCGCGATGCCCGCCTCGATCACCCTCGTCAGCCATTCAAGGTGAACATTGAAGTAGCGGGTGGTCATCTTCTGGATCGACTCCGGCAGGACAACCAGCTCGGACGACAGGGCACAGCACAAGGGCCGGAGGTTGTCGTCGAAACCCTCCAGAAAAAGCTGGCTGTAAAGCCTCAACCGGGCCAGCGCGCCCGCCTCCTCGCCTTCAATCCGCGCCAGGGTCTCGACAAAGCGCGCGATGGCCTGCTCTGCGACTTCCTCGGCCAGGCGCTGCTTGCTTGGAAAGTGATAGTGGATGCTCGCTTTGGTGATGCCGATCTTGTTGGCCAGATCGGCATAGCTGAATGCCGAATAGCCTCCCTGTCGGATGAGCCTTTCGGCCTCGGCAAGGAGATCGGATCGGGTGTTGGCTACCATGGTCGTCGGCATGCTCGGTGATGGATGAGCATCAGATTTTACGGGAGGCAAGCCGGGCCGGACGATCGTGCCCCGCGCGCAATACCAGCCCGATGCCGCCAAGCACGGCGGCACTGGCAAGCAACAGCCGGGCTGTCAGCACCTCGTCGAGAAAAACGTAGCCGGCAACGCCGGTCAGACACGGCACGCTCAACTGAACCACCGCGGCGCTGATCCTGGACAGCGAGCGCACGGCACCGTACCAGAGGACGTAACCAACGCCGGAGGCCAGGCCGCCGGAAATGACCGCATAGGTGACACCCGCGGCATCCCAGCGCATCGACGGCAGCATCGGCAGACAGAACACACCGACCATCAGGAGCGCTCTGGCGAAGTTGCCTGCGGTGCTCTGCTCCGGCGCCTCGCCGCCGCGCCCGAGCAGGGAGTAAACGCCCCAGGCCAGACCAGACAGGATCATCAACGCCGCATAGGCCATCGGCGGCGCCGACGCGCCCGGCAACAACAAGACCACGATCCCGCAGCAGGCCAGGACAATGCCCAGCACGTGGGCAAGGGCCAGCCTCTCGCCGTTGATCGCCCCCCAGGCAATCATGCACAGCTGCACCGCGCCAAACAGGAGCAGCGCGCCGGTGCCTGCCTCCAGATGGAGATAGGCGAACGAGAAGGCAGTGGCATAGACGGCCAGGGCCAACCCGCCAGCCCAGCTCCCCGAGCGGTTGCTGAAGCGGCCGCGGAGCCGCATCAGCAAAGCCAGGACAATCGCTCCGCCGAGGATCCGGATCAGCGTGAAGCTGGCGGCATCGATCTGGGTTTGCTTGAGCGCCAGACGGCACAGGATCGAATTGCCGACAAACGCCAGCATCGCCAGACTGAGCCGCAGATACATGACCGACCTCTCGCTCGTCCTGGTCTCAGGCCTGGGCCGGCAGCTTCCTGACCGCATCCAGGACACGGGCCGAAAACACCAGCGCGGCGCCCGCATTGAGGTTGATGGCGACCCCCAGCGCTTCTGCGATTTCCTCCTCGGAAGCGCCGGCCTTTACCGCGGCCTCGGCATGCACCGAGATGCAACCGTCGCAACGGGTGGTGACGGCGCAAGCCAGGGAGATCAATTCGCGGGTCTTTTCGTCGAGGCGCTGGGTCTTGCTCCCGGCCCGGTCAATGGTCAGGACGCCTTTCAGCACCTCCGGGGCAAGCTTTCCAAAGTCCCCGATGCGCCCGAGAATGTCCGAACGAAATTGATTCCAATCCAGCATGATTGATTTCCTTAAGGTTTGAAGAATTCGCGCCCTTGAGACGGGGGGCGCACGTCCCGTGATGCGGCAGCCGAAGGCCTTAATGGGCGTGTGCTTTTTCCAGCACCTCAAGCTCGATGGCCGGATACAGATGCCCGACCGAGCGCCGGTATTCGTCCGGCGCCATCGGCAACTGCTTGAATCGCGACGGCAGCGGGCTGGCGATGACTTCCGTCATATCCATGCCGGTGGCGGCTGAGGCACGCAGAAAGCCGGTGAGCCAGGTCAGCCAGTCTCTGGTGCGGGCGATGGCCGAGGCATCGCGCGTCACTGCGCCGTGCCCCGGAACAAGCGCCCGAAAGGTGGACGCCCGGGTCAGCTGCTCGAGCTCGGACAACGAGCGCAGCCAGCGCTCGACCTGCGCGTGCGGCGTCGTCGGCGCCCGGTCGTTGAAGACCAGATCACCCGCAAAAAGAACACCGCTCGACGCATCGTAGATCGCCAGATCAGCCCCCGTGTGCCCCTCGAGGGCCAGGATCTGCAGGTGACGCCCGGCAATATCAAGGGCGCCTCCCCCGATGTTGCGGGTGGGCAGGAACACCTCGGTGCCGGCCATCCAGTCTCCACTCATCCGATAGAGGTTCTCGGCAAAGGCATTGCCTTCGGCGGCCATGGCTTTCTGGATCTCCGCCAAGGTCGCAACGGGTACGTCCGAGAACGCCTGATTGCCCAGAAAATGATCCGGGTGGTGATGGGTATTCAAGACCAGAACGACAGGCTTGCGGGTGACCCGACCGATAGCCGCCCGCATTTGCTGCCCGTAGCGCAGCGACGGGCCGGTATCGACGACGATCACGCCATCCGGCGCGACAATGAACCCGGTATTGACAATGTTGCCGCCATTCTCGGTATTGAAATCGGTCGTCTGACCGACAAAGGCGTAAACACCCTCGGCTATTTCCTGCGGCACCAGCTGGTA
>CAZFPV010000256.1:0-3744 GCA_964521155.1 uncultured Desulfobulbus sp.
AGCACAGCCAGTTTCTTGCCCCGGGTGAGGCCGGTGTAGACCAGGTTGCGGAAGAGCATGCGGAAATGCTGGCTCAGCACCGGCAGGATAATCACGTCGAACTCCGAGCCCTGGGCCTTGTGCACGGTGATGGCATAGGCCAGGTCGAGTTCGGCGATCTGATCGCGATTGTACTCCACCCGCCGCCCGTCCGGAACAAAGACCACCTCGCAGCTAAGGTCAGAGTTGTCCATGGCCCGGATCAGGCCGATGTCACCGTTGAATACGTTCAGCTCGTAATTGTTGCGGCGGTGGATGACCCGGTCGCCCAGGCGGAAGACCCGCTCGCCCAGGACAAGCTCGGGCTTGTCCGGTGAGGGCGGATTGACGGTCTGCTGCAGCACCCGATTCAGATTGGCCGCGCCCAGGGAACCGCGGATCATCGGGGTGAGTACTTGGATCTCGGCTGCGGGATAATACTTGGGCGCCCACTCGCTGTAGAGCTTGCGCACCACATCAAGCGCGGTCAGGCCATAATAGAGCGACGACCAAGGGTGGGTCCGCCGGGCCAGGGCCAGGAGTTGATCGGCAGCTGAATCGGCCATGGCCAGCGCCCCCAGGGACACATGGGCAAACTCCTTGGGAACGCTGAACTCGTAAGGCGTACCTCGCTCCTCGGGCAGATCGGGCTGGTACGGCGTCTGGGCAAACAGCGTCTCGCGGTCGCCGATGGCGGCAAAGCGCTGCCGAACCCGGCCAACGAAGTGCAGCTGCTGTTTGGTCGCCTCCGCCGAATCAATGAAAAAACAGTCGGATTGCTTCCATACCTCGGGCGTTTTGAAGGGCGACTCCAACTGCGGGGTCTCGCCCCGGTTGATCTGGTGGGCCGCGGCAATGATGGCGGACTCGCGCGCCTGGCGAAAGATGGTGGTCAGGCGAAAACAGGGGAGCACGCCCGAGTCGATCAAGTCGCCAAGCACGTTGCCCGCGCCCACCGAAGGCAGCTGGTCGGCGTCACCGATGAACAGAAGCGCCGTCTCCGGCCCCACAGCCTTGAGCAGCGAGGCGGTGAGCGAGATGTCGAGCATCGAGCTTTCGTCGATGAGCAGGAAATCGGCCTGCAACGGGTTTTCCTCGCAGCGCTTGAAGCCAGCGCCCTGGAATTCGAGCAGCCGGTGGATGGTCCTGGCCTCGACGCCGATAACCTCACCCATGCGCTGGGCCGCCCGGCCGGTGGGCGCGGCCAGCAGCACCGTCTGCCCCATGGCCTGCAGCAGGGCGACGATCACCCTGGTGGTCGTGGTCTTGCCGCAGCCCGGCCCGCCGGTGAGGATCGAACAGCGCCGGTCGACCACGGCGCCGACAGCCTCGGCCTGCTCCGGGCTCAGGGCCATGCCCTGGCGGGCTGTGTGGCGGTGCACCCAGTTGGCTGCCCGGGTCGCGTCGATGCCGCGCCGCCCGACCATGACCGCCAGCCTCCGGGCCACGTACTCCTCCTCGTAATAGATCGATTTGCTGTAGTAGCAGGCTGCAAGCTCGCCGGAGGCGTCGGGCAGCAGCCGCAGCCGCAGTTGGCCCTCCTGCTGCATGACCTCCAGGTGGGCCGGAATGGTCTCGGCCAGGCCCAGGCTGAGCAGTTCCTCCACCTGGGCGATGATCTGGGTGATGATCAAGTAACAGTGGCCCTGTTCGCGCGAGGCGGAGAGCACATGGCGGATCGCGGCCCGCACCCGCAGTTCCGAATCCGGGGCAAAACCCAGCGACAGCGCCACCCGGTCGGCGGTGAAAAAACCGATGCCGTAGAAATCGTGGGCCAGACGATAGGGGTTGTCCTGGACGATGGCGATCGATTGGTCGCCGTACTGCTTATAGATACGCACCGCGTACAGGGTCGAGATGCCGTGCTCCTGAAGAAAGAGCATGACGTCGCGCACAGCCCGGTGCTCGCGCCAGGCCTCGCGGATGCCGGCCAGTTTCTTGCCGGCAATGCCGGGCACCTCGGTCAGCTGGTCGATATCCTCCTCAAACACCTGCAGGGTGCGGTCGCCGAAATGGCGGACGATACGGCGGGCGATCTTTGGCCCCACGCCGCGGATCATCCCGGAACCAAGGTATTTTTCCAGGGCTCCGGCGCTGGCCGGTTTGAGCTCGGCGGCGAATCGGGCCTTGAACTGGCGGCCGAATCGGGGGTGCTGCGTCCAATTGCCGGAAAACTCCATGGTGGCCCCGGCAAAGACCCGCATCTGGTGCACTGTGACCGTGGCCGGATCGCCCAGCAGGCCGAAGAGGGAGACCTTGAGCACCGACCAGCCGCTGGCTTGGTCGTGATAGGTGACCCGCTCGACAATGCCTCTGATTTTTTCTTGAATTTCCGACTGTTCCACGTCTGATGACAACGATATGAAATTGTTTCCTTGTCTGATCGATACCCCTGTGCTATATTGATGTCTCACATACTACAATTGTAGCGTGAGGTAAAGGAATCAAGCATGAAACAATTGCAGGAGAACGTTAAACAAGTACTGGCCCAGATCCGCCCAACCCTGCAGCGGGATGGCGGCGATGTGGAATTCGTAGGCCTTGACCCCGACATGGTGGTCAAGGTTCGCCTGACCGGCGCCTGCCAGGGCTGCCCGATGTCGCGGGTCACCCTCAAGGACGGCATCGAACGATTCGTCAGAAGCGAACTTCCGGAGATCAGGGCGGTCGAAGCTGTGGAGTGAGAATGACCTTGTTATTTTGCGAAAGCCTGCTCTGGCTGACCCTCAACGTGTATCATGAAGCACGCGGCGAGCCGGAAGTCGGCAAGCTGGCCGTGGCCCACGTCACCCTTAATCGGGCCAGGGAAGAACAGAAACGCGTTGTCGACGTCGTTAAAGAGCCTAACCAGTTTAGTTGGACCGATCAGAAAAAATCCCCCACCCCCCTGGAACTCAATCCCCTCCAGGACAGCCTGCGCGTGGCTCTCAAGGCCATGACCACCACCGACTTCACTGGCGGCGCGACCTACTTCCACCGGCACGACCTCAATCCGGACTGGACCGCCGAGATGACCTTTGTCGCCCGGTACGGTTCGCACAAGTTCTACCGAGACAATACCAATACGGCCATGCTGTCGATGAACCAGACGAACATCACCGTCGCCCCCCTGCTCTACCGATAACGCCGTCCCGGAGTTGACAAGCCGTCCGCTTTCCTTTATAGAGGGTGCATCGCTAGGGGTGCAATCCTGCTGAGAGGAAATCATCCAACCCTATGAACCTGATCCGGGTAATACCGGCGAAGGGAAGCGGACAAGTCAACACAGGCCATTTCCCGGATTTTTCCGGTTATCAAGCCGCTTGCCCCCTTTCCTTTGGGCAGGCGGCTTTTTGTATTTTGGGAGATGCGCATGGAGATTGTCGTCAACGGAGTGCGTGAAACCACGGAACCCTGCACCATTGCCGATGTGGTGACGCGCCGTGGAATCGATGCGGGGGCGCTGGTGGTGGAACTCAATCGCGCCATCGTCAAACAAGAGCAGTGGTCGTCCACCCGGCTGCAGGCCGGCGACCGGCTGGAACTGCTCAGTTTCGTCGGCGGAGGCTGATCATGGAACACGATGCATTGCGCCTGGGCAACCAGGTCTTCACCAACCGCCTGTTCACCGGAACCGGCAAGTTTGCGGCCAACAGCCAGATCCCGGAAATGCTCGCAGCCAGCGGATCGCAAATGATTACCGTGGCCCTGCGGCGGATAGACGCCGGCGCGGGCGCGGAAAACATC
>CAZFPV010000257.1:0-3743 GCA_964521155.1 uncultured Desulfobulbus sp.
AAAACCAATTACTACAATCGGCCCGCTTCATTACTGTTCAGTTTTCAAAGATCAAGTACGTCAGCTCAGCAAAACAAGAACTCGCTGATGCGTTTTTTATTTTACTTCGTTTTTTCCGTGCCGTCAAGAACTTTTTCTTGATGCGTCACTTTTTGCGGGGCCAGTCATTCGCTCCCGCAATGCGAAGCGCCTATTTATACCCTTCGGGGTTTACCGTCAACGCAAAAGTTCCCCTACCATCTCTTTTTTTAGAGAGCAGCTCGCGCATCCCAACGATTACTTCAGCCATCTGCTCAGTGTTTCGACAATCTTCTCCGCCTGAGCAACGCTGGAGATATTAAACTTTGCCTTAGCCAGATACTGGCCATTTCGTTTCTGATAGCGACGAATCGTGAACTTGTCCGGGCCGAACTCGCCTTTGGCCTGATCAAATTCCTGGTAGCGGAACAACAAGGTTGCCCAGGAGCCCTTAGTCAGGATTTCTTTATCCAGCTCCTTGACGACCATGACGCCGTCCTCTTCGTAATTGACCGTCAATTCATCCACGTTTTCCGACATATCTCACCTCTTGTTTCGTTGCCCGCAACACCGTGCGGTGCCGATTTAGTCTTCATCAAAGACATCAAACTGATCCTGGCTGGCGTAGCACATGGGACAAACCCATTCCTCTGGCAGGTCCTCGAACGGAGTTCCGGAAGGAATGTTGTTCATGGGGTCGCCTGCGGCCGGATCATAAATATAGCCGCAGTTGGCGCAGATGTATCGAGCATGCTTGGACGAGATCATGGGCTATACCGCAAAGTATTTGGCCTGAGGATGGTGGGCCACGATGGCCGAGGTAGTCTGTTCCGGCACCATCTGCATATTCTCGGTCAGGCTGATGCCGATGGCCTCAGGCTTGAGGAAATCGAACAGGGGGCGATGCGCTCCCAGGTCGGGACAGGCTGGGTAGCCGAAACCGTAGCGCGATCCCTGATACTCCTGGGTGATGGCGCCTACTGGATCTCCAGTCCGGTCGCCTGCTATGCCCAATTCCGTCCGCATGACTCCGTGCCAGTACTCAGCCAGCGCATCCGTGGCCTCGACGCTGAAGCCATGCAGCATGAGATAATCGTGATAAGCGTTGTCCCGGTACAGCCGGGCAGTCTCCTCGCCGATGCGGGCCCCGATGGTGACGATGAAAAAGCCGGCGATGTCGCCGCCCTCCCCGGCCGACTTGAAATAATCGGCAATGCAGAGGTGCGGCGGTTCGGCCTGGCGGGGAAAGGGGAAGGGATACTCCTGCCCGTCCGCCTTGACTATCACCGTATTCTCCTCGGCATGGCAGGAAAAATACCCGTACGACACCCGCGCCTGCAACCAGCCTTCGGCCGTAGAGCGATGCAGCAATTCCTGGTAGATGGGTTGGACCGTGCCGTGGACGAGCTCCCGGTACTCGTCTGCCCCCATCTTACCGCGGCGGTACCCCCAGCGCCCTCGGAACAACGCCTGAGTGTTGATCAGCGGCAGGAACAGCGCCGGGTCAATCTCCTCCACATACCGCTGGCCGATGAAGGGAGGCAGGGGCACTGGGTTGGACCGGTCGACGGTCAGATGCCGCACGCCCGGCTTCATCGGCTGCACTGCTGTCAACGGGTCATAGGCGGTGGACTGCAGACGTCCCTCCTCATGCTCCCGCACGGCCTTCAGCCCGGCAAAGGCGTCGGCGCAGTAGACCACCGGCCCCGAGTACCCCGGAGCACAGGACTCGGCGACAAATTTCGGCGTCAACGCCGCCCCGCCCAAAAGAATCGGGATATCGAGCCCAGCCTCTTTATATTGAGGCAGCGACTCCTGCATGACGATGGCCGATTTCACCAGCAGACCGCTCAAGCCTATCATATCGACCTGATACTCCTTGGCCTTTTCAATCACGGTCTCGGCCGGTACCTTGATGCCTATGTTGTGCACCACGTAGCCGTTATTGGACAGGATGATGTCCACCAGGTTCTTGCCGATGTCGTGGACATCACCCTGAACGGTAGCCAGCAGGATGCTGGTGGCCCGGTTGTTGCCTTCGGCCCGGTCCATAAACGGCTCCAGCAGGGTGACCGAGGCCTTCATCACCTCGGCCGACTGGAGGACAAAGGGCAGCAGTATCTCGCCCTTGCCGAACAGTTCACCCACATGGCGCATGGCCGGTACCAGAATCTGGTTAATGATGGCCACCGGCTTGATCCGTTCGCGCAGCATGGCCAGCAGATCGACGAGATCGTCTTTGTCGCCGCGCAGCACCTTGGCAAAGAGCTGCTCCTCGGGCGTGCCGGTCGGCTCCTGCGCGCCCTGGTCGGTCGCCTCGCCGGCCTTGCCGCTGAAGTGGTCGATAAAGCGCATCAGGGGCTCTCTGCCATCCTCGACCTGCCGGTTGTAGAGCAGATCCAGGCACATTTCCCGGTCCTCCTGGGCCATGCGCGCCAGCGGCACAATTTTGGCCGCATCGATGATGGCGGCATCGAGCCCGGCCGCGACCGCTTCGTGGAGGAACACTGAATTGAGCAGGCGGCGGGCCTGGGGCTGCAGGCCAAAGGAGATGTTGCTCACCCCGAGCACGGCCAGGCAGCCGGGCAATTCGGCCTTGATGCGGCGGATGCCCTCCAGAGTCTGGATGGCGGCATCGCGCAGACTGGCATCACCTGAGCCGACAGTGAAGGTGAGGCAGTCAAAGAGCAGGTCGCTGGTCCGCAGGCCGCATTCATCCACGGCAATGGCGTGGATGTTCCTGGCGATGCGCAGCTTGTCGGCCGCAGTCAGGGCCATACCCTTCTCGTCGATGGTCAGGGCCACCACCGCCGCGCCGTATTTCTTGGCTGCCTTGCAGATGCGGCGAATGTTGACGCCTCCGTCCTCCAAATTGATCGAATTGACGATCGCCCGCCCTGGATAGAGTCGCAGGCAGGCCTCGATGACTTCCGGCGTGGTCGAGTCGATCATCAGCGGAGCCTTGAGGGAACCCGCGCAGAGCCCGACCATGGTGGTCATGTCGGCCTTCTCGTCCCGGCCGGCATAGGCCGTGCACAAGTCGATGACATGCGCTCCCTTGGCCTCTTGCTCCAGTGCTATCTTCAAGCAGGCCTGGTAGTCGTCGGCAAGCAGCAGTTCGCGGAACTTTTTCGAGCCGGTGGCGTTGGCCCGCTCGCCGATCAACAGCGGCGGGATTTCCTGCTGCAATTCCACCGCCTGATACAGGCTGGCAACCGAGGGCTTCATGCCGCCACCTCCCGCACCGCCGGCCGCACCCCATCCAGAGTCTGCACCAGTTGCCGGATGTGGGCGGCGGTGGTGCCGCAGCAGCCACCGACCACGCTGACCCCGTACTCGGTGACAAAGCGTAACATCTCAATGGCATAGGTGACCGGGTCAAGCGGGTAGCAGGTCCGGCCGTCCACCACCTCGGGCAGGCCCTGATTGGGCACGCAGGAAATGCGGCCGGGCCAGTTGCGGCTCAGGTAACGGATGTGTGATTCCATGTCCAGCGGACCGGTCGCGCAGTTGAGTCCAAAGGAAAAGATCGGGAACGGCTCCAAGGTCACGGCGGCGGCGGCGATGTCGGTGCCGACCAGCATGGTGCCGGTGCGTTCGATGGTGACCGAAACCATGACCGGAATATCCAGACCAAGTTCGTTCAGGGTGGCAAAGCAGGTGGTCATGGCGGTTTTAATCTGCAGCAGGTCCTGGCACGTTTCGATGATCAGCAGGTCCACCCC
>CAZFPV010000258.1:0-784 GCA_964521155.1 uncultured Desulfobulbus sp.
CGACAATTTCACCGCCGTGGTCAATGCCGGCTGGGAGATCGATCTCTGGGGCCGAATCCGTCGCCTGACCGAATCGGCCCAGGCCGACCTGTTGGCCAGTGAGGAGGCGCGGCGCGGCGTGGTGCTGACCCTGGTGGGCGATGTTGCCGCCGCCTACGTCAATCTGCGCGCCCTGGATCGCCAGTTGGAGATCAGCAGGAGGACCGCCAAGACCCGCGAGGACTCCTACACCCTCTTTCAGGACCGGTTCAGCGGCGGCATCATCTCGGAACTGGAGCTGAGCCAGAACCGGTCCCAGTACGAGCAGGCCCTGGCCGCGATTCCCTCGCTGGAGAAGTCGGTGCTGCTGCAGGAGAACAGCCTCTGCCTGCTCCTGGGTCGCAATCCAGGGTCCATCGCCCGGGGCAGGAGCATTGACGAACTGACCCTGCCGGCGGTGGTGGCCGGTCTGCCGTCCGGGTTGCTGGAACGGCGGCCGGACATCCGTCAGGCGGAGCAGAACCTGATTGCCGCCAACGCGCTCATCGGTGCGGCTCGGGCCGCCTATTTCCCGGCCATCTCCCTGACCGGGGCCTATGGCTCGGCCAGCGGCGATTTGAGCGACCTCTTCAAGGGACCGGCCACCATCTGGCAGTATGCGGTCCCGGTGAGCGTTCCCCTGTTCACCGCCGGCAAGATCGCGGGCAATGTCCGCGAGACCGAGGCCATGCGCGAGCAGATGCTGGCCGCCTACCTGAAGGCGGTGCAGAACGGTTTCCGCGAGGTCAATGACGGTCTGGTCTCC
>CAZFPV010000258.1:794-3735 GCA_964521155.1 uncultured Desulfobulbus sp.
GCAGATGGACAGCCTGCGGCAGAATGTCGATATCGCCCGCCTCCGCTACGACAACGGCTATGCCGATTACCTGGCTGTGCTTGATGCCGACCGCAGCCTCTTCAACGTTGAATTGGACTACACCCGAACCCAGGCCGACCTCCACCTGGCCATGATCGGCCTGTACAAGGCCATGGGCGGCGGCTGGGTTAGCGAGGCTGACCAGTTCTCCTCGCACCGGACCTCTCAGTAAGCATATTACTTTGGGTCGTCTCTTGATCGCCGCCCTACGCTGCGGTCGTTGGCGCCAATCATTGTCGGACAACGGTGCTCGTGTTTCAACCGACGTATGGAGAAGCTATGAAAAAGTGGATAGTGGTTGCCGTCTGTGTGCTGTCCATTGCGTGTGTACGCGGCGCCAGCGCGGAATCGGTCCAACCACAGGGGCCGAAATGGATGACCTCGCCGGTCAAGGAGATGGTGGACAAGGCCCGCGCTGCCACCAAACAGGTGAGCATCGAGGAGTTGAAAAAGGCTATCGACAGCGGTGAAGACATGATCGTTCTCGATGTCCGTGAGCCCAATGAGTATGAGGCCGCCCACATCCCGGAGTCTATCAACCTGCCCCGGGGCCTGCTCGAATTCAGCATCTGGACGCTGGCGCCGGACAAGAATAAGAAGATCATGGTCTATTGCAAGACCGGCGCCCGTGCTGCCCTGGCCACCAGGCAACTCAACGATTTGGGCTATGTGAACGCGGTTGCCGTGGCCACTGGCGGCGCCGCCTGGGTCAAGGCCGGCTACCCGGTGCAGACCTCGATCACCGACGAAGAAATCGTGATCATGCCGTCAAAGTAAACGCCGGCCCTGATCGCACCACTATACCCGCGAGTGCAACGACGGCCGGTCGGTGCTGCTCGGGATCAAGATGTGAGCACAGACCCGGGCCGGCGTCGACTGGCCCGGTTGCATCGCCTCCGGCCGACCGGTCTGTACCCTGCGCACGTCCTCCAGCCCACCGGTTTTCTTTTTTTCCCGCGTACACGCCACACACGATTCCGGCCCCGATTGCCGCTGCCGGAATCGTGCTTATTCTGTAGGTCATTACGAACCATTCTCAATCATTTAATGCACTGCGAGGTATGCCATGATCCACATGGGTGGTTTTTCCAGAATGATGCTCCTGCTGGCAACCGGGATGGTCCTGTTTGTCGACCACGGCGCCGGCGGCGCGGAGGTGAAGCAGGCAGGCAATGAACAGGCGACCGGCTCGCAGCAGCGGGCCATCTTTGCCGGCGGCTGCTTCTGGTGCGTGGCGCCGCCGTTCACCCAGATCGACGGCGTGCTCACCGTAGAGTCCGGCTATGCCGGCGGCGCCACCGCCAACCCGACTTATGACGACTACGCTGCGGGCGGCCATATCGAGGTGGTGGAGGTGGTCTATGACCCAGCCCAGGTCTCATACAAGAAACTGCTCGACACATTCTGGCGGCAGATCGACCCCACCGACGAGGGCGGTCAGTTCGCCGATCGCGGCCGGGGCTACACCACCGCCATTTTCTACTTCACCGAGGAGCAGCGGGCCCTGGCAGAGGAATCGAAGCGGAGCCTGACCCAGAGCAATATCTTCAAGAAACCGGTGGTGACCCCGATTTTGCCGGCGCCGAAATTTTACGCCGCCGAGGAGTATCACCAGGAGTACGACAAGAAAAACCCCTTCCACTACAAGCGGTATCGCGCCGGATCTGGCCGCGAGGGCTATCTGCAAAAGACCTGGGAGAACCAGGGCTGGTCCTTTGCCGCTGAAGGCGAGGAGGTGAAGAAACAGGGGTTTGTGAAAGAAGATAAGGAGGCGTTGAAGAAACGGCTGACCCCGCTGCAGTACAAGGTCACCCAGGAGGAGGGCACCGAGCCGCCGTTCCACAACGACTACTGGGACAACAAGCGTCAGGGCCTCTATGTGGATGTGGTCTCCGGCGAGCCGCTGTTCAGTTCCCTGGACAAGTATGATTCCGGAACCGGCTGGCCAAGCTTCACCCGACCGCTGGACAAAGCCGCCATCGTGGAAAAAGAGGACCGGAGCCTGTTTTCCACCCGCACCGAGGTTCGCAGTAAACAGGCCGACTCCCACCTGGGGCATGTTTTTGACGATGGCCCGCCGCCCACGGGGCTGCGCTACTGCCTCAATTCGGCCGCCCTGCGCTTTGTGCCGGTGGAAGACCTGGACAAGGAAGGGCTCGGTCAGTACAAGCGCCTGTTCGAAAACAAGTAAGCCTCTCCCACCCCAGCCGGCGATCATCCGTGGATGATCGCCGGTTATCTTATTTTCTCTACGCCTTCTCAAGAATGGCGCGACTGCGCTTGACCGCGCAGAGGTCGCCGCACATGGTGCAGACCTCCGAGTCCATGGGCTGCGATGAGGCCCGATAGGCCCGGGCCTTCTCCGGGTCCATGGCCAGGTCGAACATCCGCTCCCAGTTCAGTTCACGGCGTGCCTGACTCATGGCGTTGTCCCAGTCCATGGCCCCGGCAAGGCCCTTTGCAATGTCGGCGGCGTGGGCGGCGATGCGGGCGGCGATGATGCCCTCTTTCATGTCGTCCTGATCCGGCAAACGCAAATGCTCCGCCGGGGTTACATAGCAGAGGAAGTCGGCCCCGTGGGCCGCGGCCAGCGCCCCGCCGATGGCCGAGGTGATGTGGTCATAGCCAGGGGCCACGTCGGTGACGATGGGTCCCAGGACATAGAACGGCGCACCGTGACAGAGTTTCTTCTCCAGCTGCATGTTGGCCGCCACCTCGTTCAGCGGCACATGTCCCGGCCCCTCGATCATCACCTGCACCTCGGCCTGCCAGCAGCGTTTGGTCAGTTCGCCCAGCAGGATCAGTTCCTGGATCTGGGCCGCGTCGGTGGCGTCGCGCAGGCAGCCCGGCCGCAGCCCGTCGCCCAGGCTGAGGGTGACGT
>CAZFPV010000259.1:0-3724 GCA_964521155.1 uncultured Desulfobulbus sp.
CGGTCCGGCCGTTTTCCTCGGGTAGGTTGGTCGCAAACCTTATGGCATCCTGGGTGCCTGCCAAAAATGGTGAGGTTCCTCAGCCTATCAAAGAAGAACCGGAGTTTTGTCCAACTTGGGATTTTTGTCCGGGAAACATTTATCACAAGGATAAATAAAGATCGCCGCATCGCTCGTCCGAGTCCCTTTACTTCTTCTTGTGGATTTCAATCACAGGACCGGGCTGACTGTCCTCAGGCCCTGAGACTCGTTCTGCCGGGGCTGTAAAAAAGCCCTCCGAAGTCGGCCGTTTCCCCTCACTGTCCACCACTCCCTTGAAGACCTTGCCGACGCCCTCGGCCGCCATTCCCTTGGCGTTTGTTCGTATCCTGCCCCTGCCCGACTCCTCGTACCGGTTTACATTGCGGAGACTGTCCGCGTCGCTGACGGTTTGCTTTCCATTGGGCTCGCGCATCGGCACCGGATGCGGTTCCTTGCCCTGCAGGTTCCCCTCGTTGATCCAGCCGGTATGACTGGCAGCGGTCCCGGCCGCTTGCTCGACATACCCCTTCATCATCCCCTGGTCGTGCATCCGGCCCTTGGCCTGCTGGATGGCACTCTGCACCTCCGCCCCGGTACTGCCCCAGCCGTAGCCGTGGCCGCTGACAAAGCCGCTGACGATATCCTGCATGGTGTTGACGCCGGCCGGGCCTTGCCGGGTCACATAGCTGTTGAAGTCGCTGATGGTCTTGCGGATCGTTTCCGGGGTCTCTTCGCCGTAGCGTTCCCGGGCGTAGTTCCGGATGAGGGCGGTGGTCAGGTCCGCACCGTAGGATTCCTGGGCGCGGTTGATCTCCCGGGCCTCGTCGAGGATGGAGTAGGCCTCGGTGGCGCCGATGCGCTTGGCCACGTTGGCCAGGTAATCCAGGCCGCGCCCGTCGCTGAAGGTCTGAGCTACCGCCTCGGAGCGGACCCTGGCCTCGTCGCGGGCAAAGGCCCTGGCGGTGTCCTCGGAGACACTAAACGTGACACGGTCACCATTGTTGCCCACTACAGCGAGTTGTCCACTGGCCCCTATTGAGGCCTGTTTGATGCCACCCCCTGCGCCAAGCATCCCCTGGAGTTGGAACCTTTGGGTTTCGTCCAGCGTATGGATAAAACTCGACTGATCATTGAACGTCCGTCGCCAGTTGCTGGAGAGGCTGTTGTTCAAGGTATCGCCGTAGCTGCGGTTGACCCCGCCGGCGAGGCTGTCCCGCTGCACCTGCTGCCAGAGCATGCCCCAGTTGCTGTCGCTGCCGAGGCTGTGGGCCGCGCCGACCACCTTCTGACGCACGGCCATGGCGCCCACCCGCACCGGGTCGAGGCCGTGCACCGAGGCCTGGGTGGTGGTGTGCAGGCCGGCACTGTCCACCGCATAGGCGGCCTTGCCCGCGGCCAGGGTATCTTCCCGGGTACCGGCGCCGCCGGCCCCGAGCAGGATGACGCTGGACGAACCATCCGCGTTGACCCGCTCTGCCCGACTACGGGTGAGGCTGCCGTCCGGCCCGGTGGAGACACTCACCGGTCCGCTGGCCGTGCCCACCTGCTGGTTGGCCGAGGCCATCATGGTGGCGAACTCGCCCTGGGAAGCGCCCGCCGGCACCTCACCGGACTGCTGCAGGCTGGCGCGGGCGTTCATGGCCGCGGTGTGGCTGCCCACGGATTTGTGCAGGCTCCAGGCTGAACCCGCGGCCAGGTTGGCGAACCGGTGCTCGGCCATGCCGTCCAACAGGCCGGCAGCGCGGACCTGCTGCTGCATCGCCCCGGAGAGGCCCTCCGGGGTGAGCAGCCCGCCGGCATGACTGCCCGCGCCCTGGACAATGGCGCTCAGGTTGCCCGCGAGCATGGCCAAGGCATGGCCGCCGAACCGGATGAGCATCATCGAGAACAGACTGGCGAGCATGATGCCGGCGGAGCGGATCACCCCGAACATGGCCAGCATTTTGGTCGAGACCGAGGGCAGGGCGGCCAGGGCATAGACCCCCAGGCGCGATTGGCGCACCTCCTCGAACCCGCGGGCGGCATAGTCCATGGCCGCGCTGTGGATCACCGCGTCGGTCACCCCCCAGGTGGAGAGGAACACGAAGAACCCGAGCAGGACCGAGGCCGCCTTGCCGACGATCGGCGTGGGCAGGAACAGCACCAGGAAGGGGATCACGCCGATGGCGATGGCGGTCAGTATTGCCCGGATGACCGGGATCCACTCGTTCATGGTCAGGCCGACGCCGAGACCGGAGGCGGTAATCCTCCGGTCGCTCTCCATGAGCACCGCGGTCTCGGGATCGTCCTGGAAGTAGAAGCTGTAGAGGATCTCGGCGATCTGCCGCTGCTGCAGGAGCCGCTCCGGCGGTACGGCCGTGCCGGTGGCAAAGGTCATGGTCGCGTTGATCAGGTTGCGGCAGGTGGTCAGCTCGGCGCTGTTGTCCGGGTCGAAGTAGGCCTTGCTGCAGACCTTGCGGATCGCCTCGCCATAGTTGCTGGTGGCGGCGTACAGGGGCCGCAACTGGTTCCAGGCCTGGGTGCAGCTCATGGTGGTGCCTTCGGGATGGGCCGCATCATAATAGACCGTGAAGATCGACGGGTTGACCGCCTGGCCGAGGTTGGCGAGAAAATCGGTGCTCGTGTTGCGCAGGTCGTCGAGCGACAGGGTGGTGCCCGGCCGCATGAGTTCGAAGGTGACGCAGTCCTTGACGTAGCGGATCATGGAGGTGCGGGCGTGGTTGTCCTTGGGCGTGGAGCCCTTGACCGATTCCAGGGCCTTGAAGCCGATGCCGCCGGCGGTGCGGCTGTAGGCGGCATCGGGTGCGGCCGCGGTGTCGATGATGTCGACGAGGCCGCGCTCGATCAGGTTGAGGGCGCCGGCGGTGAAGACAATGGCGTCGGGCAGGTCGCCCACGGTCTGGAACCGGTTGAGCACCGGGTCGTAGACGGTGAGGCTGCCCTTGGGCACAAACACGGCCAGGTAGACGACCGCGCCGAACAGGACCGGCACGGTCCAGGTGAGCGGGATGACCCGCGCGCCAGTTGCGGCCCGGGCGATCCAGGCGCCCGAGCCGGCGAGCACACCCATGATGGTCATCACCGTGATCAGCCCCTGGTAGCCCGCATCGCTGAAGATGAGGGCCACCCGGGTGAACGCCTGGACAATGGGGTTGAACCCGCCGTAGGTGTAATACTCCATGTCCAGGGCCATGGCGGTGTCCGCCGACACAAGTCCCCAGAATACAGCCATAAGCAGAAAGACTGAAGGATGTCTCATATCACTGGGCCTGCACCCGGTCGGCCAGGTCCTTGCCGTAGCGCCGGGTGATCTCGGCGGCCATCTGGGTCTCCAGCCGCTGCATGTGGTTGAGATAGGTGACGATGGTGTTCATCTCGCCCGCAGCGGCGATGTAGCTGGTCTTGGCCGCCTCCTTGAGCGAGCGGATGCGCCGGAGCATGAGGGTGAGCCCCTGGTCGGCGTGCTCAGCAAAGAGCACGGCCGCGCACCGCTCCGGGCCCTGGCCGCCGGCGGGCCCGGCCTTCTTCTCGAGCACCTCCTTGGCCTTGGCGCCGATGGCCTCGCCGCGGACGTACAGGTCGGAGAGCATCTGCAGGCTGTAGGCCTTGGCGGTGATGTCGGCCAGGCCGGGGATGACCGCGTCGCGGGTGCCGGTACCCACGGCGGTCTTGAGGATGGGCAGGGGAGCGAGCGGGTTGCCTT
>CAZFPV010000260.1:0-3696 GCA_964521155.1 uncultured Desulfobulbus sp.
GATGAGCCGGTTGGCCATCTGCGAAGGTAGTTTCCGCGAGAGAAACGGATCCTGGCGGTCGAATCGCCAACCGGTGACCACATCGAAGCCCTCGTTGAGCTTGGCAAGCATCTGGGGAATGTCGTGGGGATCGTTCTGCATGTCGCCGTCCATGGTGATGATCACCTGGCCATGGGCGTGATCGAAGCCGGCGGTCATGGCCGCGGTCTGGCCGAAATTGCGGCGCAGGCTCACCACCCGCACAGTCTCGTCCTCGCCCTGGATGGTCTCAAGGATGGCCATGGTCCGGTCGCGGGATCCGTCATCGACAAACACGATCTCCGAGCGGCAGGGCATGCCTGCCAGTACGCTTTTAAGTTCTTCGTACAGCAACTGGACGTTCTCCTCCTCGTTGTACAGGGGGATTACCAGGGAAATATCCACGTTCGTGCTCCGTCAGGGTTTATTGTTGTCGAGAAAAATATCGGGCCAGCAGTCGTTGCCGGTGTGATGGGTCAGGCGGACTGCCTCGCCCGTGGGCCGATCGACAGGCCACAGGAAGATTTCGTAATCGGCGGTGTCGTGTTCATGGCCGCCGGCACTGGCGCCATAGACAAGCACTCTGCCGGTGCGGTCGAGCTTGGGGAAATATTCATGGCTGTACGCGCCGGGGGCGTCAAACCACAGCTGCGCCTTCAGGGTCGCGGGATCAAGCCGGAAGATGGCATTCTGTTGTTTGCCGCCATGGTCCACCTTGTAGAGAAAGGAACCGTCCGGCGCCCAGGTGATCTGGCAGCCGTTGCCAGCCAGGCGGGCGGCTCCGTCCAGGGAGAGGATCGCGGTGGCCCGCGCGCCGCCGCGCAGGGTGACAGCGATGGTTCGGCCGTCCGGGGCAACGGCCGGGGTCTGCAGCGTCAATGCCGCCGACGGCTTCAACCCGGTCGTGTGCGCCGAATCCAATACCACACTCTCTTTCCCGCTGGCAAGGGCAAGTTGAACGATTTGGCCGCCGTTCCGCTGAAAATAGACCGAGCGGCCATCGGCCGACCAGGTCGGCACGTTGCCGTATTCAGCCAGCATCGTCTCAGCGCCGGTGCGCAGATCAAGCAGGATCACATCCCAAGGCCGGTCGTTGCGCTGGGAGACCCACGGCTCCCGGGAGCGGGCAAACACCACCCTGGCGCCGTCCGGGGAGACCCGCGGATAATACTCGGTGTGCGGGTGGGTGGTAAGCTGCTTGATCTCCCGGCCTGGCAGGCTCAGCATCCAGATGTCGTGGTTGCCGCTGCGGTTGGAGCTCCAGACGACAAAACCCGAAAGCTTATCGGCAGCCTTGTGTTCGCCCTGGCCTGCAGCTGGCCGCACCTCCTGGCCGCGCTCGGGCGGGCGCAGTGCGCCCAGTTTGCGCACCCCGCCCATCTCGCTGACCAGGAACAGCACTGCGGCGCCAAATAGAACCAGAGCCCAGAGCGTATACCAGGAAAATCTTGCCGAGGAAGTGGAAGTTACCCCGAACAGTCGGGTGCGCGTCGAGATGAAAAACACGATCAAGGCAAGACCTCCCATGCTGTAGTCTATGACCTGACTGAGCACATGCAGACCCAGCATGATGAGAAGCGAGGCCGATCGTTCAGCTCCCAGTGAAACCATGGCCAGCATGCCGGCAGCTTCGTAAGCGCCGAACCCCATGAACGCCGGCATCGGCAGGCTGGCGCCGGCCTCGGCACTGATCAGCGCGACAATTGCTGCAACCGGATGGGTGTTCACCTGCACAAACTGGTTCGTCACCACACCAAGAAACAATGCGTACAGCGCCAGATATTTCCCAACTCTCCCCGCCAGGGACAGAAGAATGAGCCGCCCGACTATTCCCGCGTGCCTGGCCTTGTCCAGAACAGAAACGGTCTCCGCCAAAAAGGCAACAAATCGGCCCAACAGTCTCCCGAGCTTTCCCCGCACCTTTTCAGCCACCCTGCCAAGGAGACCCACAAACCGTTCCAGAACTGGGAACAACAATATGAGCGCTATCGCGAATACCAGCACAACCAGAATCAGGACGCCGACAATCCATTCCTGGAGTCCAAGGGCGAATAATTGGTATATTACTATTCCTAGAATGATCAGTGCCAGTGCCCCCAAGTCAAAAATGAACCCTATAGCCAGCGAGGAAAGACAACTGGGCAGACTGACCGCGTGACCGCGATTGAGCATGGCGGCATAGCTCAACTCCCCCAACCGGGATGGCAGCATGTCGACAAACATGTTTCTGCTTGCCGTCACCAGAAACAGATGAAAAAATCCGGGAATTCCAGGCTCCATTGCGTGGAGGATCAGGCGGTATCGCAAGGTTTGGGCGACGGTGCGAAGGCCGCTTGCCAAGAAATACAACAAAAGATAGCCGCCGGATACAGAGGTTACCACTTCGATCAACCGGGGCAGGAAGGTTGCTTCGGTGGATGACAGGCTTAAACGGACGAGGAGAGCCAGCACCAGCGCCGAGACGCCCAGCGCCAGCAGGATATGGCTCACCACCTGTTGCCAGGTTGTTTTCATCATGGATATCTCATGTGCAAAATGCGGTCATCGTATCATCCATCAGGCCCGGTCATCGCCTGATTGTTTCCAGCCCGCGTACACCCGGCCCAGGTAGAGGCAGCCACCCACCAATGAATAGGCCACGGTGATGGCGAGGAACAGCAGGGCCAGCGACCTGGTCTGGGCGTCGCCCATGCCGGCCATGCCGAAAAAGTAGACATAGCCCATGTCCCGGATGCCGATGCCGTAGACCGACACCGGGATGGCCTCCATCAGGGTGATCAGGGGCACAAAGGCGCCGAAATACATCCAGGGCACGGTGGCGTGCAGGCTCAAGGCCATCAGGTAGACCGCAACGATCAACAGAACCTGAAAGAGAAAGGAGATCAGCATGACCCGGGCAATGGTCCTGCCCTCGGCGCCGTAGCGGGCGAAGGTCAAGAGCAGCTTTTCACTGATCGAGGAGACCGGTCCGAGCCGGTCGAGCCTGGTCAACCGCAGCAGCCACCGAACCGGCGTCTGCCGCCAGAGCATGAAGACCACCACCAGCAGCACCGCCAGGATGGTCAGCGGCAGCAGGACCAGGGCCGGTTGCGCGAGCTTGAGGGCCACGAAAACCGAGGAGATCACACTGAGCGTGACCAGGGCGACGAAGCCGGTCAAACGGTCGGCAAAGACCGAGGCGGCGCTGCGCACCCCCTCCTTGCTGCGGTGCATGACATCGTAGATGCGGTAGGCGTCGCCGCCGATGTTGGAGGGCAGGAAGATATTGAAAAAACCGCCGATCAGGTAGCTCGCCACCAGTTTGGTGAGCGGGATGTCGATGCCGTCGCTCTGCAGCAGGATACGCCATTTAAGAGCGCTCAGGCTGGTGTTCACCAGGAGGAGGCAGAAGATGACCGCCAAGAGACCCAGGTTGCACTGGGCGAACACCGCCTTGATCTCGGCCAGCGGCGTCTTCTGGTACAGGAGGAAAAAGATGCCGAAACTGATCAGCAGCTTGACGGCCAGGAGCAAATGTTTGCCCGGTTTCATCATTGGTATCGGTTCATTTTCGCGACCGAACGACCCGGGCCGGCACGCCCATGGCAATGCTGAAGGCCGGGATCGGCCGGGTGACGACCGCACCCGCAGCCAGCACCGAACCCCGACCCACCGTCGCACCGCCGAGCACCGTCACTT
>CAZFPV010000261.1:0-3693 GCA_964521155.1 uncultured Desulfobulbus sp.
GGGCAATAAAGAAGAACTCGCTTCTCCTAACTGGTACAGGAAGGTGAATGGAATACCCGCAACCCTCACCCTGGACGGCGCCTTGCTCAAGGTAAGCGGCACCCATTTCCGTGTTGCTGCCAAGGCTGTCAATCATCAATTCAGCCGTCAGGGGACGGGCGTGGTGCAGCGGACGGAAAACAAGCAACTGGTGCTGCTTTCCTGGCAGGTGGAATGAGCGCTGGAGGTGTCCGACAGTTCGGAGTCATGGCCAAAAAAAGCCTGGGAATCGACATAAGCGATGGACAGGTCACTGCGGTGGAGCTGACGCGGCAGGGGAAATCCCTGGTGCTCGGCGTCTGCCACAGCCTGCCGCTTGCCGCGGGCGCCGATCTTGCCGAGGCGATTCGACAGCTCTTCCGGCAGGGCGGCTGGTCGGCGGAGAACTGCATCTGCGGTCTGCCGCTTGCCATGCTCCGCAACCTCATCCTGCCGTTCAAGGATGCCAAAAGCATCGCCCAGACCCTGCCCTTTGAGTTGGAAGAGCAGCTGATCACTCCGGTGGACGGACTGATCGCCGATTTCTCCCTGATTGCAACCACCGAATCCGGCAGTCAGGTGATCGCCTTCGCAGTCGAGAAGACCGTGCTTGGCCGTCTGCTCGAAGGGCTGCAGGGATTGGTCGATCCCGATTCCATCACCCCGTCGGTGGTTGCCCTGGCCACGCGGGTCGCAAAGGCCAACCAGGAGAAACGCTCCCTGCTGTTGTTGCATCTGGAGCCACACTCCCTGGCCATGGCGCTGATAGCAGGCGAGACCCCGATCCTGTATCGTCGAATTTCCTATCCGGAAGAGTTGCTGCTGCCCCACCTGGCGGCAGAAGGGCAAGGTGATGATGCCGGGACAACACCCAGTACCGATCATGGCATCCTCCAGCTGTGCGCCGCCATAGAGCGAAGCATCGATTTTTATCGTCTTGAGAGCGGGATGACGTTTCTCCCGCAGGCCGTGGTGTTTACTGGTCCGGCGCCAGGGGGTGACATCCTGGCCGGCCGGATCGCCGCCACCCTCGATCTGCCGGCGGAGTCGACCGAACTGCTTGCCGCGGAAGGCATCGAGTGCCCGGATGAAGCATTGCTTGCGGCCTGGCGCAGCCAGCCCTATGAAGCCGCGCTGGCCCTGGCGCTGCAGGGGATGGGCAAGAAGCGCACGATCGATTTTCGTCAGGGCGAATTTGTCCGCAAACGCTCCTTCGTGGCCGCGAGGAAACAACTGGCGGCGGCGGTGGCTGGCGCCGCGCTGCTGGCCGTCGGTCTCCTGGGGTACCTGTGGCTGGACTACCGCCAGCTGCACACGCGGGATCTCAAGCTGAAAGAGGAGATGACCGCCCTGTACAAGCAGACCTTCCCCTCGGTGACCCGGGTGCGCGAACCCTATGCCGAGATGCAGGCGGCGATGAAGGGAATACAAGGGCCAGGCGTGCCATCCCCCACCGTGGTCACTGAAAAGCGGGTGCTCGATCTGCTGGCTGACCTGTCCGGTCGTATTCCGTCCTCTGTTTCGATCCAGGTCAATCGCCTGTCCATTGACCATGAAGCGGTCCTGATCAAAGGCTCCACCGACACCTTTAACGCCGTCGAAACCATCAAGAGCAACCTGTCGACCTCACCGCGCTTCAGCGAGGTCAAGATTGTTTCCGCCACCGCGGACAAGGGCAAGAGCAAAAGCGGCGGGCTCATCCGTTTTGAAATTCAGCTGCAGTTGCGAGGCGTCTGATGCAGCTCAATCAGCGGGAAAAGATGGCGGTCGGTCTTGCCGGGGCGGCCTTGCTGCTCTTCGTGGTCTTGCAGTTCCTAGTCTTTCCGCTGACGGAAAAGCGGACAAGGCTGACCAAGGGGCTGGTGGCCAAGGAAAAAGCGGTCGTGGACATGCGCACCATGCAGGAGCGCTACAAAGCACTCTCCAGCCAGAGCGGCTCCATCGCCGCAATGCTGGCCAAGCGGGACGAAGGATTCAGCCTGTTTTCCTTTCTTGAGCAGAGCGCCGCCGACAGCGCGGTCAAGGATCGGATCGACCATATGAAGCCGTCCGAATCGCCGGAAGGCGAGCTGTTTCAGCAGAGCCGGGTGGAGATGAAACTCCAGGCCATCAGCCTGCGGCAGTTGGTCGAGTTCCTGGAAAAGGTGGAATCCCCCGAAAATCTGGTCGGGATCGACAAGATCACCATCCAGGAGAACGGCAAGGAGAAGGCGACCCTGGACGTTACCCTGCAGTTGGTGAGCATCGACAAGGTGGCCGGCGCCACCACCCAATAAGGGCGCTGGCGCGCATGCTGACCAAACTGGGGCGATGGATTGCGAGCGGACTCGGGTACCTGCTGTTCACGCTGGCGGCGCTGGGCCTGTGCCTTTGGCTGCTGTTTCCCAAGGATGGGGTGCACCGGTTGCTGGTCCGATCACTCAATGCAGCCTTGCCTGAGGCGCAGTGGCGGGTGGGTTCAGTTGCCTTTGCCTTTCCCCTGGCGGTGCGCCTCGAAAGAATCGAGGGGTATGCCCGGGACGACGATGCAAAACCTCTGCTCCTCATCGACCAACTGGCCGTGGCCCCGGATATGGGGGAGGCGGTGCGGGCGCAACGATTGAAGGCCGCATATAGCCTGGCGCTGGCCAAGGGAACGGTCGTTGGGACCCTGTCCATGCAGGACCGCAAATCCGGATTGCGGGTTGATGGAACCCTGCAGGGGGTGCAATTGCCAGATCTCGCGGCGCTGACCCGGCCGCTGCAACGGGATGTGCAGGGCGTGCTCGCCGGTTCCTTCGACGGCGTACTTCGCTTCACCCCTTCAGTGTCTGTTAAGGAGTTGAACGCCAAGGTGCGGGTTGAAAATGGTCGCCTGGCGTTGAAACAACCGGTGCTGGGGAACACGGTCTTGCCCTTTGCCCAGGTCTCGGCAACGCTTGCGCTCAAAGGACAACAACTGCAATTGACCGAAGGCGTGGCTGATTCCAAGCTGTTTGCCGGTGCATTTACCGGCGAGGTGCGGTTGCGGAAGGATTTTCCGGCCAGCACCCTTGCGGTCAAGGGCAGCCTGCAACCAAGGCCCGAACTGTTTAAGGGGGTGGCCGTCAAGGCGGCCTCCCTGCAGGCAGTGCGGATGCAGTTCAAGGATCGCCCCCTGCCGTTTCGGCTGTCAGGCGAACTGCGCGCCCCGGCCATTCACTTCGAGGAATTTGCAGTCCTGCTGAAAACGCTGGAAAAGGAGTCGAAATAACCGTGCTCTCCCTGCTCGTTCGATTGGCGCTCATCGCCCTGCTTGCATTTGCCGGCGTGACCTACTGGTATGGTCGGGCCGAGCAACGGCTGCAGGACATGGTTCCCGAGGAGAAGAAGGAGACTATTACCCTGCGTGAGCTGCAGACCGAAGAGGGGAACGGGCCCGCGAAACATGATTACCAGGTGATCCTGACCAGGAACCTGTTCAAGGCGGTGCTTGATGCCGATGGACAGGCCCCTGAGGCTGGCGAGACGGATCTGGACTCTCTGGCCGAGACCAGAATGAAGCTGGTGCTGCTGGGTACGGTGTCCGGCAGCCGTGAGGACGCCCGGGCCATCATTCGCGACGAGGCCGCCAGGAAAGAAGACATCTACCAGGTCGGCAGCGACGTCCAGGGCGCTCTTCTCACCAGAATCGAGCGGGGCAGGGTGGTTCTTCAG
>CAZFPV010000262.1:0-3669 GCA_964521155.1 uncultured Desulfobulbus sp.
TCGATGGCCAGGGCCGCCTCGATGGCGGCGGAGGCCCCCAGCGAGTGGCCCACCTGGGACTTATTGGCTGAGATGGGGATCTGCGGCAGGCGATTGGCGAAGACCGCGCGCAGGCAGTCAGCCTCGGCGCTGTCGCCGGCCAGGGTGGAGGTGCCGTGGGCGTTGATCGCGCCAATGTCCGCCGGCCCGATCTCGGCGTCATCGATCGCCATGCGCATGGCCTGGCTCACCGTGGCCGGGTTGGGCCGGGTGAAGTGGTGTGCGTCCGAGTTCCAGCCCACGCCGGCGACCTCGGCCCTGGGGAGGAGCCCATGCGTCCGGGCCGCCTCCTCGGCGGCCAGGACCACCACGCCCGCGCCTTCGGCCAGGACAAAACCCTTGCGGTCCACACTAAAGGGCCGCGAGGCCTGGGTCGGATCGGCATGGGAACGGTCCTTCTCGCCAACCTTGATGGTGGCCAGCATGTTGGCAAAACCGAGGATGATCTCGGGGGTTAAACAGGTCTCGGCGCCGCCGGCGAGGACAAAGTCGCAGTCGCCGTCGCGAATCATGCGCGCGCCGATGCCGATGGCGTGGTTGCCCGAGGCGCAGGCCCCCTGGGGCGAGAAGATCGGCCCGGTGAAGCCCAGCTCCATGCCTGTCTTGCCGGCCGGGAGATTGGCGCAGAGGTTGGGCAGCAGGTAGGGGCTGACCTTGAGCGGCCCCAGCCGGGTGTAGTTGTCCATGGCGATGCGGTAGGCGTCCGAGCCGTTGAGGGCCGAGCCGATCAGGCAGGCGGTGCGCGGCCCGGTGGCCGCGTCCATAGCCAGACCCGCGTCAGCGAGCGCCTGCCGGCAGGTCTCCATGGTCAGGAAGACAAAGGCGGCGTTCCACATGGCCGCGTCCTTACGGCTGACATAGGGCAGGGTCTCCGGGTTCCAGTCCGGGATCTCGCCGACCACGTTGCTGCGGGTCTGCACCTGGCAGCGGGTCAGGCGGCGGAACCCGGCCCGGCCGGCCACAGCCCCTTCCCAAGTGCGGGCGAAGGTGTTGCCCAGCGCGGTGGCCGCGGCATAGCCGACCACCACCACCCGTCTGTTCTGCGGCGCTCTCATGGGTGCTGTCCGTGCTCCATCGCTGCTGTTCTTCTTCTCTTCATCCCACCCTCCTGAACACGGCGCAGGCGTTGCAGCCGCCAAAACCGAAGGCGTTCTTGAGCAGGTGCTCCTGTGCAAGCGGCCGCGCGCCCTCGGCGACGCAGTCAAGATCCATGGCCGGATCGGGCTGGTGGTTGATGGTCGGCAGCACTATCCCCTCTTCCATGCCGCGCAGGGCCAAGATGGTCTCAATGGCACTGGAGGCCCCCATGGCGTGGCCGAGCTGCGACTTGTTGGCGCTGACCGGCGGCAGCCGGTGGCCGAACACCTGCCGCAGGGCCTCGTACTCCACCTGGTCGCCGGCCCGGGTGGCGGTGGCATGGGCGTTGACCGCGTCGATGTCCGCGGGCGCAAGCCCCGCATCGACAAGGGCCTCGGCCATGCACCGCCCTATGGTGTCCTGGAAGGGGAGGACGAAATGGTGCGCGTCCGAGGTCATGGACCAGCCGGCCAACTCGATATGGTGCGCAAGCCCGTGTGCCTGGGCAAATTCCCTGGTCGCCAAGATGATTGCGCCCGCACCCTCGGAGATGACAAACCCCCGCCGGTGCACGGAAAAGGGACGGCTGGCCTGACCCGGAGCGCCCTCGTCCACACCCCCTTTGGGCTGAAAGACGCCGTTCATGGTGGCAAACCCGGCGACGATGGGCTCCACCAGGGCGCAGTCCACGGCGCCGCAGATGGCGACGTCAGCGCGATTCTGGGCCATGAACATGGCGGCCACGAGTATGGAGGTCAGACCGGTGGCACAGGCGCTGACGGTGGCGGTGATCGGCCCGCGCGCCCCGGTCAGCATGGCCACCTTGCCGCCGATCATGTTGATGCAGGAGTTGGGATTGGCGTAGGGGTGGGGCAGCCGACCCTCGGCCTGCAAACGCCGGTCGGCGGCCAGGACCGCGTCAAGTCCGCCCACCGCCGAGCTGTAGGTCACGGCCACCCGTGGCGCCAGGGCGTTGTTGATCACGATGCCGCTTGCCGCCAGCGCCCGCGCCACTGTCAGCATGCCGCAGGAAAAGATCGGCGAAAACCAGGCGGCCTGATGGCGGGGCGCGAGGAAGGGGTAGGCCTGGCGATCAGCCGTGATCTCGGGCAGCTGGCCGGCGACGCGCACCGGAAAATCGTCCCGAAGGGCAAACCGGGTCAGCGGGCCGATGCCGCTGTCGCCAGCCAGGGCCCTGCGCCACTGGGCCTCCAGGTCGATGCCCAGCGGCGAGACGGCGTCATAGCCGACCACCACCGGCCGCTTGCCTTCGGGGAACAGCAACGGATTTACCAGGGAATGAAGCGGTACAGCTTGGCGAACATCTCGTAGACCTCGATCCAGTTGCGCAGGTCCTGGGAGCTGTTCATGTGGGCCCGTTTGTTGACCATCACCCAGCTCATGTGGGCCGCGCCGTCCTTGCAGGTAGCGCAGTCGCGCGTCTCCGAGGTGCAGCAGCGGTGCATGGTTTTCAGATCCGAGGCCCAGCGGATGAAGTTGGTCAGCCGTTTTGGCCGGGGTTCGCGCCGATCGATGGGCTCGGTGACCGAGGGGCACTCCATCCAGCCGAAAGGGCGGTCAAACATCATGCCGGTGGTGATGATGCGGTGATAGTACTTCGAGGAGATAACGACCTCGGGGTAGCGGTCGAGCATGGCGTCCATCTCCTCGCGCACCGCTGTCAGCTCGGCCTCGGTCCAGGAGAAGCCGTCCACGCCCTCGTCGTTGGAGAGCAGCTGCATGTGGACCTTCAACCCCACATCCTTGATTCGGCGGATGATCCGCTCGGTCTTGCCCAGCTGTTTGGGGGTGATGGTGTAGAGGTAGTAGGCATTGGGGTCGCCCTGGTAGTTGGCGCTGGAGATGGCGAACACGTCCTTGCCGCGCAGGACCTGCTCGTCTTCGGCATCGCCCCAGAGGGACAGGCCGACCATCAGATCGGGGAAGCGGTCCCGGTCCACCTTGATGATGCCGTTGGTGGCGCAAAAGGTGGGCAGGCGCCGGTAGAAGGCCTCGATCCGGTCCGGGCAGAGGGTCGGTTCACCCCCGATGAGGATGGCCAGGTTGACGCCGCGGGCCATCTCGCTGGCAACGAATTCGTGCCAGCGGGCAATATCCCGCTCCTCGGAGGCGACGGTGTGCTCACCCGAGGAAAAAAAGAAGCAGCCCTTGCAGCGCAGGTTGCAGCGGTCGGTGACGTCGTAGATCGAGCTGCGGATGTTGAGTCTGGAGATCTTTTTATAGCGCTCGTACCACGAGGCATCGAGCAGGGAGCTGACGGTTTTCATGGGCGTGCGGCGTGTCTATTGGCCCTCCGGCGGGGCCACCGGATGCGCGCAGAGGTTGGTTCCTTTTTCGTAGCCCCGCACCCAGACGGCCAGATAGGTGTCGACGTAATCGAGCCAGGCAGAAAAGGTCAAGGGGTCGGTGGCGTGGCGGTACATCCGGGCGGTCACCACGGCGCTGCCGGCGGCGTAGTGGCGGCAGTCGTCGCAATCGGTATCCGGCACGCAGCAGGCGGCCTCGCGGTCCCACTGCAGATCGGTGCGGTAC
>CAZFPV010000263.1:0-3659 GCA_964521155.1 uncultured Desulfobulbus sp.
CGAGTCCGAGACCCTGGCCCCGGGCGCTGAAACCCACATCCAGCTCATCCTCCAGGAGCCGGTGGCCGCCTGGCCCGGCGACCGCTACGTGCTCCGCAGCTACTCGCCGATCACCACCATCGGCGGCGGCGTCATCCTCAATAACGCGCCCAAGAAACGCAGAAGGGTGCTGGAGCGCGACCGGGAACTGAACCGCGACCTGCTTGGCCTGTACAGTTCGGCCGACATGGAGCGCAAATTGCTGCTGCTCATCGAGGAGAGCGACAGCCGGGGCCTGACCGCTGCCCAGCTTTCGGCCCGTACAGGGTTTTTCAGCAAGCGGCTGGCCAAACTGCTGCAGCGGCCTGTCTCCATCGGAGCGTTGCTGGTTGTCGATTCCGAGAATCAGCGGCTGGTGGCCGCACCGGTGGCCGAGACCGTGGCCGATCGAATCAAGGCCGTGCTTGCCGGCTTCCACCGCGACAACCCGCTCAAGGAGGGGCTGGCCAAGGAGGAACTGCGCTCGCAACTGCGGCCGGCGGTCGACCAGCGCTTACTGCAGGTGCTGCTAAACGGTCTGGAAAAGAAGGGGGTGATCGCCCAGACGGGCGCCGAGGTCAAGCTGGCAGGGCACACGGTGGTGCTTGCAGTGAACGAACAGGAGATGGAGGAGAAGATCGGCCAGCTCTACCGCACCGCCGGGCTGGCGCCGCCGATCCTCAAGGAGGTGCTGGCCGCCTTCCCCGAGTTCCCGGAAAAGCTGGTCCGCCAGGTGATCGACCTGCTGGCGGGCAAGGGGGCGCTGGTGCGGATCAACGAGAGCCTGATCTTCGACGCCCAGGCCGTGGACACCCTGCGCGCGGACCTGACCGCCTATATCCGCGGCAACGGCGAAATTGACGCCCAGCGCTTCAAGGAACTCACCGGCCTGACTCGCAAGTTCTCCATCCCGCTGCTGGAATACTTCGACAAGATCAAGCTCACCATCCGCATTGACGACAAGCGCGTCCTGCGCAAGGGCTGAGGGGCGAGCGGAAACTTCCTCTTACCACCCCGCCTCGCACCCTGCCGCAGGTCCGTAACCTCGGCGAAAGCCGGGGTCCAGAGCCGCTCATACCACCATCATTCCCCTGGATTCCGGCCTGCGCCGGAATGACGGCAAAGGGCTCGCAGCCCAAACCCAACGTTCTTCGTCACCCCGGCGAGGGCCAAGGGCCAGAGCAGGAGCCCTACCGTGACGCTGTTCAGGCGCCCCCCCCCGGTCGAGGCTAGCGCCGGAACCGGCCGTGGGCCAGAAACCAGACCGCCTGCTGGCGAACCAGCGGGTGGTTCATGACAAACGCGTGGCCGCAGGGGACGGTGAGAAAATCATCCATCCCGATCAGGCGCGCCCGAGCCACCGTGACCTTGCCGTCATTCGGGCCGGGAAAGCAGGTGGCAAACGGCCAACCGGCCGAGCGGTCGCCGATGATGACGCCCAGGGGAAAGGTTGCCGGCCCGAGCCGGTTGGGCAGCGAGTCCGTCGCGGTCGAGAGTTGCCCGGCCGCCGGGCCAAAGAACCAGCGGAACCAGCCATACCGCCAGAAGACATCGACCAGTTCACTGCCCTGATTGGGGGGCGCGAGCATCACTACCCGGCCCAATTCGGGCAAGGGTTTGGTGGCAAGAAAGGCTCGGGCAAGGATGCCGCCCATGGAGTGGGTGACGAAGTGAATGCGGCCTACGCCCTGTTGTCGCAGTCGGCCCAAGGCCGGGGGAATGACCATGCCGGCCAGGGTTTCAACCGGGTGGCTGCGGGAAGGATAGCTGGCATTGATCACAGCATAACCCTGCCGGTGAAGAATCCGACCCAACCGCGCCATGGACAGTCTGGTGCGGGCCAGACCGTGGAGCAGGACAACCCCTTCCCTCTGCCCCACCTGTTCTACGGCGGAACCCTGGGCCGCTCCTGCCGTTGTCCCCATCCCCTCCGTCTGCCTTGCCTTTATCAAAAAGACAAAAACCGGTCGCTCTCGGCAATCAGCCGGTAGAGATCGGGCTGGGTTGCCCGTTGGTGCCGTCCTGACTCCACCCCGTGGAGGTCAAGCAGCTTGCCTCAGGCGAGCAGCACCCCTTCGGACAGGGTAAAGACCTTGGCCAGTTCTGCCAGGGGAAAGACCTCGGTGGCCATGGCCTGGTAACGCACCGCCGGCCCATTGAGAAAGATGGTCACCTCGTCCATCCGCTCCAGCATCAGGTTGCCCATGCGCAAGGCGTTCCAGATCACCTCCGGCTCGCCGCTGCAGATCATCATGCCGACATTCATGCCAGTTCCTCCGCCGATCTTTTCCTGGTTATCCTTGCTGCTCCTGTTCACTTGACGAACCGCAGGCCGGCAATCTTCAGCGCCCCCCGATGGTAGCCATCGGGAAACAGCGCCTCGAACCGATCAAGATCCAGATCGCAGCTTTCGCAGGTCTCGTAGATGGTCGGGATGCGCCGCTGCACCTGCCAAACATCGCGGAGGTAATAGATGATCCGCCAGTGGTCGTCGGTCAGCCGGCCGCCCGGAAAGTGCATCTCGGCCGCCCGGTGGACCGCGAAATTCTCGTCCCAGGCCTCGGGTTCGATAAGAAAACCGCGCACGTCGGTGGTGTAGACCTTATCGCTGGACAGGGCCCGCAGGTCGGCCATACTCTCGCGGAGATGGGCGCCGTAGGGCATGTGACTCACCCGGTACTGGACTCCCGCCACCCGGCAGACGCCGCGGTGATACCCTGTGGGAAACAGTTTCTTCATGTCTTGGGGTACCAGGCCGACGGCCTTGCAGGTGGCAAAAATCGTGGGGCAGACGCCGCTCTGCTCGTGGGCCTTGCGGACAAAGCGGATGACATCCCAGTGCTCTCCGGAAAGTACCGGAATGTCGCACTCCCGGGCCATTCCTTCGGCAAACTGCTCCGTCCAGTCGGCCGAATTAAGCAGGCACCCCTGTTCGTCAACCTCCCAGGTGGCGCCCATATACATGAACTGGCTCATAGATTCTCCCTGATGAATGGTCGCACCCACCAGCAACGCTGCGGCAAGCGACAATGATGACTCGATTGCATATTCCCGGGACAACGCCGAACAACAGCATCCGCTGCTTCATCCGGCAGACGTTGTCCACCCCGCCGAAATGATTCTGCACAGCGGACGAAAACGTACCACCGCCTCACCGTTCGCGCAAGGGGGGAGAACACCGCCCACCTGCCCGAAAGGACCGGAAAAACCAGGGCCAACATTCGGTTGCTCAGTCCCCGCACAGGGTCAGCGCCTCGGCCGCCTGACGCATGTGCAACCGCTCCGCCTCGGCAATGCTGGTAAACATCGCCTCCAGCGGTTGCCCGCGAAAATGGTGGGCCATGGTGCGGGATACGTCATAGGCGCCGTATTCGACAGTCAAGGCCATCTCGACTACCGCCCGGCAGGGTGAGAGCGGCTGCGCCTCGAGCACGGTCATCAGTTCGGCGACGGAGAGGCCGCCCTCCACCAGATCGCCGGCCAGGCCGGCATAGACCTCGGCAAAGGTTGGCGGGTCGACCTGGCCCTCGGCCCAGAAGCGGTAGATCATGTGCGCGTGCGCCTCCTCGGCCCCGGCCAGCCCAGCCAGATGCGCCCCCCAGGGCAAGCCGCCGTGGCGAGCCCCGATGGCCGTGTACAAC
>CAZFPV010000264.1:0-3656 GCA_964521155.1 uncultured Desulfobulbus sp.
CACATGAACAACAAGGTCCTGGTGACAGGCGGCTGCGGCTTCATCGGAGCCAACTTCGTCCGCCTGGCGCTGGCAACGCGACCCGACTGGCAGGTTATCAACCTCGACAAGCTGACCTACGCCGGCAACCCGGAAAACCTCGCCGAGGTGGCCGAACATCCCCGCTACAGCTTCGTTCACGGCGATATCTGCGATCGCGCCCTGGTGGATGATCTCTTTACCCGCCACGGCATCGACACGGTGGTTCACTTCGCCGCCGAGTCGCATGTGGACAGGTCCATCGACGACCCGGACGCCTTTATTCGTACCAACATCAACGGCACCTTTACCCTGCTGGAAGCGGCGCGGCAGGCCTGGCTTGCTGGCGGCCCGGCCGAGGGCCGGCGATTTCTCCACGTCAGCACCGACGAGGTCTTCGGCTCGCTGGGCGCAACCGGGTATTTCACTGAAACCACAGCCTATGACCCGCGCTCGCCCTACTCCGCCTCCAAAGCCGCCTCGGATCATCTCGCCCGGGCCTATTTCCACACCTATGGCCTGCCGTTGGTCATCACCAACTGCTCCAACAACTACGGCCCCTACCAGTTCCCGGAAAAACTGATCCCGCTGATGCTCAACAACGGCCTGCGCGGCAAGCCGCTGCCGGTCTACGGCGACGGTGGCAATGTCCGCGACTGGCTCTACGTTGAGGATCACTGCGAGGCCATCATCCGCGTGTTGGAGGCGGGGCGACTGGGGGAGTCGTACAACATCGGCGGCCACAACGAAAAGAAGAACCTCGATATCGTCCACCTGCTCTGCGACATGCTCGACCGCAAGGTCGGGCCCCTGCCCCAGGGCCAACCCCGGCGCTCGCTGATCACCTTTGTCCGCGACCGGCTTGGCCACGACCGCCGCTACGCCATTGACGCCGGCAAGATCGAACGCGATCTGGGCTGGCGGCCGCGATACACCTTCGAGCAGGGCATCGAGCAGACTGTGGACTGGTATCTGGCCAATGGCGCCTGGATGCAGGGGGTGATCGACGGGTCGTATCAGCAGTATTACGAACGGATGTACACCGGCCGGGAGCAAGGGCAGGGAGGAGCGAAATGAAGGTGATACCGACCGAGATTCCCGAGGTGTTGATCATCGAGCCCAGGGTCTTTGGGGACGAGCGCGGGTTTTTCTTCGAGAGCTTCAACCAGCGGCGCTGGCGCGAGGGGACAGGACTGGACACGACCTTTGTCCAGGAGAACCACAGCCGCTCGACCAAGAACGTCCTGCGCGGCCTCCACTACCAGATCCGGCAGGCCCAGGGCAAGCTGGTACGGGTCATCGCCGGCGAGGTTTTCGACGTGGCCGTGGATCTGCGCCGGAGCTCACCCTCTTTCGGCCGCTGGACCGGTGTCCACCTGTCGGCAGAGAACAAGCGCCAGTTCTGGGTGCCGGAGGGGTTCGGCCACGGCTTTGTGGTCCTCTCCGAGGTGGCCGAGTTCCTCTATCTGACCACCGATTACTATGCGCCCGAGCACGAGCGGGCCATCATCTGGAACGACCCTGACCTGGCCATTGCCTGGCCGACCGAGACTGCGCCCCTGCTCTCGAAAAAGGACGCCGAGGCTCCCCAGTTCAAGGACGCCGAAGTCTACGACTGAGGCCGGGGCTTACCACTCGACCCGAAGGATATTGTCCAGGGGCCGGACCCGGGCCAGGCGGATGCGCACCGTGTCGCCGGCATCGACGGGAAAAGCGGGGTTGGGCGGCAGATCGACGTCGAACAGGCAGTCGCTGAGCATCAGGTTGACCCGCTTGGGTCCGAGCCCGAGCACCATGGCCGCCACCATCTGCCCCTCCCGGGGCTGCAGATACCGCAGGATCCAGTAGCGGTGGCGCTGCTGCTTGATGGCGTTGGCCCGGGCCAGTTTCTGCTGGAGGATGCCGGCAAAGGTTTTGCACTCGTCGCCGGAAAAGAGGATGCCCTTGCCGCGAATCATGTGGCTCAACTGGTGCTGCATCGCCAGATCGAGGAAGCGGCGGATGGGCGAGGTAATGGTGGTGTAGCTGTTGAGCCCAAGTCCGCTGTGGGTCTTGGGGTGCGAGGTCAGTTCACCGCGGGCGAGGAAGCGGCGCTGGCGGGCGATGTCCGGGATGGCGTTCTGCACCCCGGAGATAAGCCGCTTGCGCGGCGGCGGCTGCGAGCGGAACAGCCCCGGCGCCTCGCGACTGGCCAGGTATTCGGCGGCCAGGCCGTTGGCGAGAATCATCAGTTCGGAGACCAGATTGCGGGCCGGGGTGTCCACCGGCGACAGGCAGACCTGGATCTGCTTGCGATCGCGGATGTCGACGTTGACATCCGGCAGCGACAGCAACAGCGCCCCTCTGTCCAACCGCTGCTGGCGCAGCTGCTGGCGGATGGTGTTGAGCAGGGCCAGTTCGGGGTCGCTGTCCATCATCGCGTCCGCATCGCGGTAGCAGAGCTGTCGCTTGACCTCGATCACCGAGGCAACGACCTGGGAGTTGCGCACGGTCCCATCCGCGGCAAAGGTGACGAGAAAGCTGATGGCCGGGCGCACCCTGCCCGCTATCAGGCTGCACAAGTCCAGCGACAGTTCCCGGGGCAGCATGGGAATATGGCCCTCGGGAAAGTACAGCGAGGTCGAACGCTCCCGCGCCTCGGCAAAGAGCGGACTCTTCGGCGGCACAAACACGGTGACGTCGGTGATATGTATACCGACCTGAATCGTGCCGTCATCGAGTCGCCGCACATGGAGGGCGTCGTCGAAGTCGCGGGTGCCGGCGCCGTCGATGGTCAGGGTGGGCAGGTCACGGAAATCGCGTCGCTTGGAGTCGGCCAGCAGTTCCTCCGCCGTAATTTCGCGCAGCGCCGTCACCGCCTCGAGGCAGGGTTCGGGGAAATCCACCGGCTGATCGGAGCGGAGCAGGGCCAGGTTCTCATCCGCATCCCAGACTCCGGCCTGGACCAGCACCTGGAAGCCGGCGTGGGGCGCAGTGAGTTCAGCCTGCTTCAGCACCTGACGGATGAACTCCTCCTCCGGGCATTCGCTGCCAACCAGCACCGACTGGGCCAGCCAATGGAGGACGCGGTCGCGGTCCGGCCACTCCTCGGCCGTGACCGCCTGCCCCCTGGCAAGCCTGGCCACGCCTTCGGACGCCTGGTGCAGCAAGCGCGCCTTTTCCTCTTCCCGCTGGCGCTGCAGTCGCAGTTGCTCGACCTGCTCCGGACTGTGTACCGCGATGGCGCCGTTACGAAACTTGAAGTAGAGTGGGTCGGCGAACACCGCGCGGAGAAAGGCGGCGGCCTGGTCATCGTCCACGGCCGCACCGAAGAGCAGTTCGGCTAGAAACTCGACCGCGAACTCGCCGTCCGGCTCCAGGCTGACGATCTCCCAGAGCTCGTCCAGGCTGATGGTTACGGCCATCTCGGCTCTGCGGGCGGAGGACTGGCGCAGGGCGGCGGCCAGACTCTCGCGGCTGCCTTCCCGGGGTTGGCCGCGGCGGGACGCCAGCAGCACCCGGGACTCCGGCAGATGGCCTTCCCGGCCGTTCTGACTGATCAGCTGGAGCTTGCGGTCGGCGACCGCAGTGACCAACCCGCAGCAGAACTTGCCGCCGTCCATGTATTCGATAATGCTGCCGGGAGAAATCATAAGAAG
>CAZFPV010000265.1:0-3649 GCA_964521155.1 uncultured Desulfobulbus sp.
ATCTCGTGGGTGACCACCACCATGGTCATGCCGTCCTCAGCTAAAGCGCGCATCACGTCGAGCACCTCGCCGATCATCTCCGGATCCAGAGCGCTGGTGGCCTCGTCGAACAGCATCACCTTGGGATGCAGGGCTAGCGCCCGGGCAATGGCCACCCGCTGCTGCTGGCCGCCGGACAGGTCGTCCGGATAGCTGGCCGCTTTCTCGCCGACCCCGACCCGTTCGAGCAGTTCCCGGGCAGTGGTCGTGGCCTCGGCCAGGCTCTTGCCGCGCACCAGTCGCTGGGCCAGGTTGATATTCTCCAGCACGGTCAGATGGGGAAAGAGGTTGAACGACTGGAAGACCATGCCCACCTCGCGGCGGATGGCCAGTCGATTGCGCTCGCTCTCGTCGAGCGGAATCCCGTCAATGACGATGCGGCCGGAATCGATGAGTTCCAGACCGTTGAGGGATCGGAGCAGGGTGGACTTGCCCGAGCCTGACGGCCCGACTACCACCAGCACCTCGCCTCGCCGCACCTGGAAGGAGAGGTCATCCAGGGCCCTGATCGGCCCGGCGAAGACCTTTACCAGGTGTTCGGCAACGATGATGGGTTCGCTGCTGCCCATGGTTGCGGCGCGGTTCATTCAAGTGATCCGGGGAAAGCGGCGTTCCATGCCGGCGGCCAGAGACGACAGGCCGAGGGTGAGAAGCAGGTAGATGGCTGCCACCGTGAACCAGATCTCAAAGGTGAGGAAGGTCTGGGCGACAATGGCTCGGCCCTCCATGGTCAGGTCGGAGACCGCAATGGTGCTCACCAGGGCCGAATCCTTGATCAGTGAGACCGCCTGGCTGGTGAGCGGCGGCAGGATGCGGCGCACCGCCTGCGGCAGGATGATGAAGCGGTAGATGTGCAGGCGGCCAAGGCCCAGGCTGTGACCGGCTTCCCATTGGCCGCGGTGAATGGAGGCGATGCCGGCGCGGAAGATCTCCGAGGCGTAGGCGCCTTCGAACAGGCTCAGCGCCAACACCGCGGTGGCGGTGCGGCCGATGTCGAAGATCGGCGCCATGACGAAGTACAGAAAGAAAATCTGCACCAGCAGCGGCGTGTTGCGGATGGTCTCGAGATAGACCCGGGCCAGGCCGCTGCCGACTATTGAGCCGGAAAGCCGCAACAGGGCCGTGACCAGGCCGATCAGGCCGGCCGCCACCATGCCCATGGCAGTGATCTCTAGGGTTACCAGCAGACCGCGCAGCAGCGGACCAGCAACGAAATGGCCATGGACAATGGTGAACAGGTAGCCCGGGATCTGCCGCCAGTGCCAGTGGTAGCCCAGTTGCTCTCCGCCGCGCACCAGCAGCCAGGCCGCCCCGGCCATGGTCAGGCCGAAGAGAGCGACATCGCGAATGGTTGCGGCGTGGTTGCGTTGGTGGAGCATGTGGTTATGGCTCAGGGCAAGGGGGATGGTCATGGGGACCAGGCGAATGAACGGGGCGATCGGCCGTTGCCACTCTCGGTCGAATGCAGGAGGTGTACCGGGTTATGCATATCTTTTCAAGGTCTTGTTCATTTTTCCGGGTTGGGACGGCGCCGCCGTCCGGGCCATCTTCCTGTTGCCGTTCACCCGGCCCTGGGGTAGATTAGCCGCCACTGCCTCCTTCTTCTGTACGGATAATGCATGCCCAGCCTGCTGACAATCGACAATTTTTCTCTGCGTTTCCCGGCCCGCGACCGCCGGGGTGAACCGGTCCAGGTACTGGACGGGGTCAACCTGCGCATCGAGGCGGGCCGAACCCACGCATTGGTGGGCGAATCCGGCTCGGGCAAGTCGGTGACCGCGCTCTCCATTCTGCGACTCATCGAGGACACCACCGAAGTCGAGAGCAGCGGTTCCATCGTCTTCGACGGCCAAGAGCTGACCAGCCTGACCCGGGACGGCATCCGCGCCATTCGCGGCAACCGCATCGCCATGATCTTCCAGGAGCCGATGACCTCGCTCAACCCGGTCTACCCCATCGGCAGCCAGCTGATCGAACCGCTGGTGCTGCACCAGGGCATGACCAGCGAACAGGCATCCGCGCGTGCCCTGCAATTGCTGGAGCGTACCGGCATCGAGGACCCGGACTACCGCATCCGCTGCTACCCGCACCAGCTGTCCGGGGGTCAGCGCCAGCGGGTGATCATCGCCATGGCGCTGGCCTGCCGACCAAGCCTGCTGATCGCGGACGAGCCGACCACCGCGCTCGACGTCACCATCCAGGCGCAGATCCTGGCCCTGATCCGCGACATCCAGCACGAGTACGGCATGGCAGTGCTGCTCATCACCCATGACCTGCCCATGGTGCGCAAGATCGCGGACACGGTCTCGATCATGCATCGCGGCCGGGTGATCGAGGATGGCCCGCTGGCCGAGATCTTCGCCCGGCCGAAGCAGGACTACACCCGTCGCCTGCTGGCCGCCATTCCGGAGGGCGTGCAGCATCCGCGCCCCGGCGGGCCGGTGCTGATCGAGTTGAAGAACGTCGACTGCGCCTTCACCCTCAAGTCCGAATGGAGCGGTCTGTTCCGGCGCACCACCAAGGTGATCCGGGCTGTGGACCAGGTCAGCCTCACCCTTTGCCAAGGCACCACTCTCGGCCTGGTGGGCGAGTCGGGCTCGGGCAAATCCACCCTGGCTTTCTGTCTGCTCGGCCTCAACCGCGCAACCGGTGAGATCCTCTATACCGCGGACGGCGTCACCCACCGCCTCTCCGAATTGAGCGGCAATCGTTTCCGGCCGCTGCGCAAGGAACTGCAGATCGTGTTCCAGGACCCCTTCTCCTCGCTCTCACCGCGCCTGACCATCGAGCAGATCGTGGCCGAGGGGTTGGAGGTGCATGGCCTGGGCGGCACGCGTGAAGAGCGCCGCGCCCTGGTGGAGCAGGCCCTGCTCGACGTCGAGCTCGACCCGGCCATGGCCGGCCGCTATCCGCACGAGTTCTCCGGCGGCCAGCGTCAGCGCATCGCCATCGCCCGGGCCATCATCCTGCGGCCCAAGTTGCTGATCCTCGACGAGCCCACCAGCGCCCTGGACGTCACCATCCAGAAGCAGGTGCTCGAACTGCTGAAAACCTTGCAGGAGCGCTACCAGCTGACCTACATCTTCATCACCCACGACCTGCGCACGATTCGCTCGCTGGCCGATCGGGTGGCGGTGATGCGTCGCGGCCGCATCGTTGAAAGCGGCCCTGCGGATGAGATCTTCGCAAACCCGCAAGACGATTATACCCGGCGGCTGTTCCACGCCGCCTTCCACCTTGCAGACGCCCCGGAGGAAGTATGATCTATCGCGCCGTTTTCCATGTCGATTTGGATGACCCCACAATTCTCGCCCTCGGTCTGGCCAACGTCGGCAACCTGCTGCGGGCCATTCCCGAGCACCATTACGACCTGGTGCTGCTGTTCAACGGCCCGGCAGTCACCCTGCTCGAGACTGAGGCCTGCGCCCCGTTTCGCGAGGAGATCTGGCAATTGCAGCAGGCCCGGGTCTCGTTCAAGGTCTGCCGCAACGCGCTCAACCGCTTCAACCTGGCCCCGGAAAACCTGGTCGAGGGCTGCGAACTGGTCCCGGCCGGGGTGGTGACCCTGATCGAACTGCAGCAGGATGGCTACGCCTACATCAAGCCTTGA
>CAZFPV010000266.1:0-3647 GCA_964521155.1 uncultured Desulfobulbus sp.
CCATTCGGGGCCGCGGGCGATGATCGCCGGCACGTTGGCATAGGTCTCGACGTTGTTGATCAGGGTCGGGCAGCCCCAGAGCCCCTTTTCCGCCGGATAGGGGGGGCGCGGCCTGGGGAGGCCGCGACGGCCCTCAACCGATTCGATTAGCGCGGTCTCCTCGCCGCAGACAAAGGCGCCGGCGCCAAGGCGGATCTGGATGGTGAAATCAAGGTTGGAATCGCAGATGGCATGGCCAAGGAGGCGGCGCCGTTCCGCCTCGCGGATGGCTCGCTTGAGCCGCTGCACCGCCAGCGGGTATTCCGCCCGCACATAGATGTAGCCAAGGCTGGCGCCGACCGCGAGGGCGGCGATAATCATCCCTTCGAGCACCGCGTGGGGCGTGCTCTCAAGGATGGAGCGATCCATGAAGGCGCCGGGATCGCCTTCGTCGGCATTGCAGATCAGGTACTTCTTCTCGCCCCTGGCCTTGGCCACGGTGGCCCATTTCAAGCCGGTGGGATAGCCGGCTCCGCCCCTGCCGCGCAGGCCGCTCTCCTGGATGCGATGGATCACCTCTGTCGGCCGCAGCTCAAGGGCCGCAAGCAAGGCGGCGTAGCCGCCCATGGCCAGGTAGTCGTCCAGGCTGTCCGGGTCGATGCGCCCGGACAGGGCCAGCACCCGATGGTGCTGCCCGGTGAAGAAGGGCAGGTCCGGCGGCACGCGCAGACGCGCGACCGGTTTGCCGCCCAAGGCTTCGATGATTTCGCTGGCATCGTCTGGGCGGACGGTTTGATAGAGGATGTTGCCGGGCTCGACCCGCACCATCGGTCCGCGCGAACAGAGCCCCATGCACCCGGCCTTGCGGAGGAGGATGCGGTCATTGAGGCCCCGCTCCGCGATCACCTGCCGCAGGGCCCCGATGACCGCTTCGTTGCCCTGGCAGCCCAGGCTGGCGCAGACCAGGAGGTGGTGCGCATAACCTTCCAGCCTGCGCTGATGTTCGGCGGCTGCCCGCTGCAGGTCATCGCGCGGCATTGCCCAGCCACTCCTCAATGCAGGTGGTCGTTTCCTCGAAGGTCTTTTTGCCGCTGATAGCGCCGTCGGTCAGGATCACCGGCGCCAGGGCGCAGGCCCCGAGGCAGCGGACCTCGACCAGGGATAGCCGATTGTCCGGGGTGGTTTGCCCTGGGGAGAGCTGATAGCGCTCCCGCATCCAGGCCAGGGTCCGGTCGGCGCCCTTGACATGGCAGGCGGTGCCGGTGCAGACGACCAAGGTGTGTTCGCCCTTGGGTTTAAGGGTGAAGTGATTGTAAAAGGTGGCGACGCCGTACACCTTGGCCGGCGGCGCTTTAAGCGTTGCTGCAATGTGGGCGAGCGTTTCCGCATCCAGGTAGCCAAAGGCGTCCTGGGCAGCGTGGAGGGCTTCGATCAGGGCATCGGAGCGAAAGTCGTGGCGCTGCATGGCCCGATCGACCGTTTGCCACCGCCGGTCATCCGCGGGTGGGTTCTGCGCTGCGCTGGCTGGCATGCGACGTCTCCGGGCAGAGGGTGGCTGGCAACTTCTTCCGCCTGCATCATTTCCCATTTTTCCTTCCGATGCAAGGCGAAGCGACGAATCAGCAAAAAATAGGCAGGCCCGTATCCTTGCCGTCAGAAAGACAACCAACCGATCCGGCGGGCAGATCGGCTGGGGCGCCAGGGCACGCTCGCCTGCGATCATCTGCAGGACGCCTCGGTGCTGAATTGACAAATCCCCCAAAAATTATCTATTATTAGGGTTATGGATTGACGTTGACCCTGTTGGGGTTCGACGCCTGTGTTTCTCCAAACCCCTGAACCAGAGGAGGTGAGGCCATTTTGAGACGGGCTGGGCAACGGCCGTGATCAATCAAGTCAACAGAAAGGAGGGTGGTATGCGATTATGCACAAGCGCGTTCGTGCTGTTGGGTCTCACGGCGCCGTTCTGGTTGGGCGGCGCCGAGGCGGCAGAGGAGAACAAGGCGAAAACCATTGCCGAACTGGCGGCCAGGTATGATTCAAGCTCGTGCAAGGAGTGCCATGCCGATATCCACGGGCAGTGGCAGAAATCCCTGCATGCGCGGTCCATCTTCGGCCCCGAGGCGGTCGGCCGGACAGCGGCGACCATCAAGACCACCATCGAAAACGGGTTGAAGGAGTGGCCCGAGTCCGGGGTGAAAGCGCCAGAGGCTGTCGGCGTCAAGCACCTGATGATCTGTGCCAAATGCCATCTGCCCCAACTCCAGGAGGCCGAGGACAGCGTGGCCAGGGAGATCGTCAAGAACGTCTACGCCTTTGCCGACAACGGCGATGAGCAGGCCCGGCAGGCCTTGGAATCGCTCAACATCGGCTGCACCATCTGCCACGGGCGAAACGCCATCGTCCACAAGTGGACCGACGGCTATCCCAAAAAGGATGCGGTCTATGGCCGCAAGGACGGCGGCCATGACGATCCCGACCATCCAACGATGAGGCAGAGCAAAATCATCAACGAATCGATCCTCTGCGGCCAGTGCCACGGTCTGGGGCCGAACCTGGAACTGGACAACCCCACCCAATGCGCCACCCTGTACGGCACCCATCTCTATGCCTATGTGCCTGAAGGCGGGACGAAAACCTGCCAGGAATGCCATATGCGCGCAAGCGGGCTCGGGCACAACATTCAGAGCTACCGCGATCCGGCCATGGTCAAGCTGGCCCTGGATGTGGATGTCGACGTGCAGGCGCTCCAGTGGCGTGACATCACCACCATGACTCCGCTGGCGAACGTCACCGTCGCACTGAAAAACAAGGCCGGGCACGCCATCCCCGACGGCTGACCCACCCCCAACCGGGTGGTCCTGTATGTGACCGCGAAAACAAGCGATGGCAACGTGTTTTATACAACCGAAAAAATCTACATGCCCACGCCGCAGCAGTTCGGCCGCGGCGACAAGATGGGCAGAGGACCCTACGAGAAGAGCGGCATGCTGCGCGACGTAAGCCTGCCGCCGCACAAGACCGTGAAAGAACAGTTTTCGATCCCTGTGTACACGGATGCGACCAAGGACGGCAAGCTGGTGCGGACTCTCCTGGCCAACGACTTCACCGTTGATGTCGAAGTCTGGTACCTGCCCTACGGCAAGAAGGACGATCCGGGCAATGCTCAGAAATGGTTCGCTGTCTCCAAGCAGATGCACATCGAGAAAGGCGGCAAGTGACGGCTTGCCCGCATTCGTGATGGCCCCATGAACGGGCCGGCCTTTGTTCTAGGCCGGCCCGTTGTTTTTCCGGGAGCTGTCAGTTTTTGGCCGTAGCCTTGGCGCAGGCCGCCTTGTTTCTTGTTTCCCAGGGATGGCTGGCGCAGTAGGCGTCGCGGTTGCGCTGGAAGGCGGCGAGATGCGGGCCGATGGTGGCGCCAGTGAGTTCGGCGCCGAAATCGCCCGGTTGGACCGGGGTGGCGGGCGATAGCAGCCGCGACAGCATCAGCTGGCCGACAGCCGCGCGGTAATGGGAGTGCTCCCAGTAGTGCTGCATGAACGCCTGGCCGGTCACCTGGGGCACGGGTTCGGTGGTGATGGCGTTGAAGCCGGAAAAATCCATCAGGCGGATGTCGCAGCCTTCCTGCCGGCGTGCGTCGACCATCCGCGTAACATTCACTTTCCAGC